>NZ_JACAPM010000030.1:0-28085 GCF_013385695.1 Pseudomonas sp. D8002 | reverse complement strand
CAGCAACGGATATGTACACAAAAAACACAGCACCCACCGGCGAAATGCCTGTCATCTAAGCGTCACCGTAACTTCATGGAGATGACACCGGCCCTACATAGCCTGACATGGCACAAACAAGTCGACCGGCCGTAACCCTGGCCGGCACTCGGAGACTCGCCATGACTCAGATCGCCCGCATCAGCGACACCGGCAATGAACGCCGCCTGCAAGCCGAACGCCTGATCGGCGCCCAGGCTTTGCAGGAAGCCCAGGCCCTGCGGTTCAACGTGTTCAGCGGCGAATTCAACGCCAAGCTGAAAGGCGCTGAACTGGGCCTGGACATGGATGACTATGATGTTCACTGCAGCCACATCGGCGTGCGGGATTTGAACAGCGGTCGACTCGTCGCCACCACCCGTTTGCTCGATCACCAGGCTGCCACCACCCTGGGCCGCTTCTACAGCGAAGAAGAATTCAGCCTCCACGGCCTGCTGCACCTCAAAGGCCCCATCCTGGAAATCGGCCGCACCTGCGTCGACCCCGCCTACCGCAACGGCGGCACCATCGCCGTGTTGTGGGGCGAGCTGGCCGAAGTCCTAAACCAGGGCGGCTACAGCTACCTGATGGGCTGCGCGAGCATCCCGATGCACGACGGCGGCATCCAGGCCCACGCGATCATGCAGCGCCTGCGCGAACGCTACCTGTGCAACGAACACCTGCGGGCCGAGCCGAAAAAGCCGCTGCCGGCACTGGACCTGCCATCCAACGTCATCGCCGAAATGCCCCCCTTGCTCAAGGCCTACATGCGCCTGGGTGCAAAGATTTGCGGCGAACCCTGCTGGGACGAAGACTTCCAGGTGGCCGACGTGTTCATCCTGCTCAAGCGCGACGAACTGTGCCCGCGGTATGCCCGCCACTTCAAGGCAGCCATGTGATGAGCCGCCTTCGGGTGTACGGGCGAATTGCCCGCGTACTGGTGGTGGTGGCCCTGGGTTTGACCATGGCCAGTGTGTTTGGCGTGTTTGAACGTCTGGGCGTGGCCAACTCGATGGTGCGCCGGCAGCGCTGGTCGCGTTTTTTCATGGCACGGCTGACCAACGCCCTGCCCTTTCGCGTGACCGTTCACGGTGAGTTGCCGCAACAGTCGATGCTGTGGGTCAGCAACCACGTATCGTGGACCGATATCCCGCTGCTGGGGATGGTGGCGCCGATGTCGTTCCTGTCCAAGGCCGAGGTGCGCACCTGGCCGGTGGCGGGCTGGTTGGCCGCCAAGGCAGGCAGCCTGTTCATCCGCCGAGGTTCGGGGGACAGCCAGTTGATTCGCAAACAGATGACGCGTCATCTGGAACAACAACACCCGCTGTTGATGTTCCCGGAAGGCACCACCACCGACGGCCGCGCCCTGCGTACGTTCCACGGGCGGTTACTGGCCAGTGCGATTGATGCCGATGTGTCGCTGCAACCGGTGGCGATTCGTTATCTGCGCGATGGCCACATCGACCCGCTGGCACCGTTTATTGGCGACGATGATTTGCTCTCGCACTTGATGCGTTTGTTCGGCAATGACCAGGGCGACGTGGAAATCCATCTGCTCAAGCCGATTGCCTGCGCCGGGCAGGAACGTGCGGCGCTGGCGTTCCAGGCGCAGCAGGCGGTGCAGAAGGCGTTGTTTGGCCCCCTTCCAGAAGCTGAGCAAATGCCAGCGCGGCCAGCATTCGCGGCCTGAAGCGAGCACGGTGAAAAATGTGGGAGCGGGCTTGCTCGCGAAGGCGGTGCATCAGTCAGCAGATTCATTAGCTGACCCACCGCTTTCGCGAGCAAGCCCGCTCCCACATCTATAGTTGTATTGCCAACTGGCTATTTGAGAACCGCTGCAATTCTGGGTAAAACACCCGAAAATCCTCGCTCAACGGCTCGTACAGCGCTCGTAATTCCTGCATGGCATGGCCCAGTTCTTCGGGCCGTGTCAGGCGCCGGCCAATTCCTCGAAGTACCTGTTCCATGACCGCAAATTCGCGGTACGAACCCAGCCAGTCATCCGCCGCCATGTACGGCGCAATCTGCGCCAGCCGCCCCGGCAACGCCGGCTCTTCGGCGAGCACCCGGTAAACCTCAGAGGTAAATCGCTCCAGCGGCTGATCGGCATATAACGCCCAGTCCCGCGCCAGGCAGTGGTCGAAAAACACATCGAGGACAATCCCGGCATAGCGGCGCCGGGTCAGGGTGAAGCGCGACAGCGCCTGCCCGATCAGCGGATGACTGTCGGTGTAGCGATCGATTGAGCGATGCAACTGAATCGCCGACTCGATTTGCGGGCTGAACTGGCCTTGCAGGCGACCTTTAACAAAGTCGCCATACAGGCTGCCAAGCAATTGAGCAGGAAGTTGGCCGCCGAGGTGCAGATGTGCGAGATAATTCATGGCGCGCAGTCTAGCACTGCCGTCAACGTATCGTTATAACCCGATATACCGATTCAATCTGGTTTAAGACCAAATTCATATTGGTATATCGGGATACAACGATTTAAAGTTCGCCTCATCGCGATATAACGTTTTACAAAACCGAGCATCACTGCCATGTCCATCGACCTCGACGAAATAATAAAAGCCCTGGCGCACCCAGTACGGCGAGACATCCTCAACTGGCTGAAAGACCCGAAAGTGCAATTCCCCGAGCAGCTGCACAACCACGAATACGGCATTTGCGCCGGGCAGATCGACCAGCGCTGCGGGCTGTCTCAGTCCACCGTGTCGGCGCACCTGGCGAACCTGCAACGGGCGGGGCTGATCAGCAGCCAGAAGGCCGGCCAATGGCACTTTTTCAAACGCAATGAGGACGTGATCCAAGCCTTCCTCAAAGCGCTCACCGAAGAACTCAGCGCACCGCTGTAACAAGGACCCATCAATGCCTCTCTCGCTACTCATCCTGGCCTTAAGCGCCTTCGCCATCGGTACGACCGAGTTCGTCATCATGGGCCTGTTGCCCGATGTGGCGGCCGACCTCGGTGTATCGATTCCCGGCGCCGGCTGGCTGGTGACCGGCTACGCCCTGGGCGTGGCCATCGGTGCCCCCTTCATGGCACTGGCCACCGCCAAGCTGCCGCGCAAGGCCGCCCTGGTAGCGTTGATGGGCATCTTTATCATCGGCAACCTGCTCTGCGCCCTGGCCAGCGACTACAACGTGCTGATGTTTGCCCGTGTGGTCACCGCGCTGTGCCACGGCGCCTTCTTCGGTATCGGTTCGGTGGTCGCCGCCAACCTGGTGCCGGCCAACAAGCGTGCTTCGGCCGTGGCGCTGATGTTCACCGGCCTGACCCTGGCCAACGTGCTCGGCGTACCGCTGGGCACCGCGCTGGGTCAGGAAGCCGGCTGGCGCTCGACCTTCTGGGCCGTGACGGTGATTGGGGTGATCGCCCTGATCGGTCTGATCCGCTTCCTGCCGGCCAAGCGTGACGAGGAAAAACTCGACATGCGCGCCGAGCTCAGAGCACTCAAAGGCGCCGGCATCTGGCTGTCGCTGAGCATGACCGCGCTGTTCGCTGCGTCGATGTTCACCCTCTTCACCTACGTCGCGCCGCTGCTGGGGGACGTCACCGGTGTTTCGCCCAAGGGCGTGACCTGGACCCTGCTGCTGATCGGCCTGGGCCTGACCGTCGGCAACATTATCGGCGGCAAGCTGGCAGACAAGCGCCTGGCTGCCACCCTGATCGGCGTGTTCATCAGCATGGCGGTGGTGTCCACCGTACTGACCTGGACCAGCGTCGCCGTGATCCCGACTGAAATCACCCTGTTCCTCTGGGCCACCGCCTCGTTTGCCGCCGTACCGGCACTGCAAATCAACGTGGTGACCTTCGGCAAGGCCGCACCGAACCTGGTGTCCACCTTGAACATCGGCGCCTTCAACATCGGCAACGCCCTCGGCGCCTGGGTGGGCGGCAGCGTGATTGCCCACGGCTTCGGCCTGACCAGCGTGCCCCTGGCCGCTGCTGCACTGGCCGTGCTCGCGCTGCTGGTGACCCTGATTACTTTCCGTCAGACCGGCGATGCCGACCTGGCCCCCGCGACTAACTGATCAACTAAAGAGAAGGGTGTTATCCCATGACGACTATTTTCGATCCGATCAAACTGGGCGACCTGGAACTGTCGAACCGCATCATCATGGCGCCGCTGACCCGCTGCCGTGCCGACGCCGGTCGCGTGCCCAATGCGCTGATGGCTGAGTACTACGTCCAACGCGCTTCCGCCGGGCTGATCCTCAGCGAAGCCACCTCCGTAACGCCAATGGGCGTGGGTTACCCGGACACCCCGGGCATCTGGTCCAACGACCAGGTTCGCGGCTGGGCCAATGTGACCAAGGCCGTGCACGGTGCAGGCGGCAAGATCTTCCTGCAACTGTGGCACGTGGGCCGGATCTCCCACGAGTCGTACCTGGACGGTGAAACCCCGGTCGCGCCAAGTGCCATCCAGCCTAAAGGCCACGTCAGCCTGGTACGTCCGCTGGCCGACTACCCTACCCCGCGCGCCCTGGAAGTCGCTGAAATCGCCGATATCGTCGACGCCTACCGCGTAGGTGCCGAGAATGCCAAGGCCGCCGGTTTTGACGGCGTGGAAGTCCACGGCGCGAACGGCTACCTGCTCGACCAGTTCCTGCAAAGCAGCACCAACCAGCGCACCGACAACTACGGCGGCTCCCTGGAAAACCGCGCACGCTTGCTGCTCGAAGTCACTGACGCCGTGATTGAAGTGTGGGGCGCCGGCCGTGTAGGCGTGCACCTGGCACCGCGCGCCGACTCCCACGACATGGGCGACGCCAACCTGTCGGAAACCTTCACCTACGTCGCCAAAGAGCTGGGCAAGCGTGGCATCGCGTTCATCTGCTCCCGTGAAAAGGAAGCGGGCGACAGCCTCGGCCCACAACTGAAAGCCGCCTTCGGTGGCCCGTACATCGCCAACGAACGCTTCACCAAGGACAGCGCCAACGCGTGGCTGGCTTCGGGCAAGGCTGACGCCGTGGCATTCGGCGTGCCGTTCATCGCCAACCCGGACCTGCCGGCTCGCCTGAAGGCCGATGCACCGCTGAACGAAGCACATCCAGAGACTTTCTACGCCAAAGGCCCGGTCGGCTACATCGACTACCCGACCCTGGCACTCTGATCTGCTGAAACGAAAAAGCCCCGACTTGCGAGAGCCGGGGCTTTTTTATGGGCCGCAGGAAACATTCCTTCACAGCCTTGCAACAATATTGCTACAAAATACTTAGCCAACTACCTATCAACCGCCCGCCAGCCCGTATATAACGTCACCCCACAAAATCAGGGAAAAGCCTGATTGACCAGCCCCGGTGTTTATTGTTGACACAACTGGTCGCAATTACGCATTTTGTCTTAATTGCGCAGGCCAGGGCTCAAGCGCAGCATGTCCAACGCGATATCGACCCAGCGCTCTGCGTCCTGGGCCAACTGGAAACTGTCGGGCACCAGCAGCCACTGGCCGAGAATTCCGTCGATATAGGCGTGCATGCACACCGCGGCACGTACGGTGTCGAGATTCTCCGGAAGCTGCCCGCGATGGACCGCGTTACGCAAGGTCAGCCCGATGCGCAGGTTGCATTCGAGGCTGGCGGTCTGGCGCTGACGGCGCAGATCACACATTTCATCGGTGAATTCGCACTTATGAAACAAAATCTCATTGATGCGCCGGGTCTTCGGGTCCAGGGCCACTTGATGGAACAGATGAATCAGCAGCTTGCGCATGCAACCCAGCGGATCGACCTCGTCCTCGCTCTCACTGGCCCTGGCCAATTCATCCAGCGGCTCGTGCAGTGTATCGAGCATCGCCTGCACCAGGTCGGCCTTGTTGCTGAAATGCCAGTAGATGGCACCACGTGTCACGCCTGCCAGCGCGGCAATATCCGCCAGCGTGGTACGCGCAACCCCGCGCTCGTAGAAGGCCTGCTCGGCCGCTTCAAGAATCTGGCTGCGCGTTTCCTGAGCTTCCTCTTTGGTACGACGAACCATGGCAGTAAAACCTCAATCAGGAGACTTGGGGTGATCGGTAACGCAGACTCAACCGCCGCTAACGACCATCTGAATAATTGTGGGACGACGCCGTCAAGGGCGCCGAACGTACTAGAATCGAGGCTTTGGACGCTGCTTTGTCAACATTCCGCGAAGCCTGTCAAGAGTTTACAAACAACCATGAACGTAAGTATATTGCGTAGCAAGCTACTTATCCACTCAGTGCCTGTTTTTTACCCTTCCACACTTCTTGTGCGCACTCTGCGCGCCTGACCCGAGGATCTTCATGCAACTTAAGCCAGCTGTTACCGCCCTGGTTACTGCCGTCGCCCTGGCATCGCTGCTCAGCGGATGTAAAAAGGAAGAAGCGGCTCCGCCCGCTCAAACCCCTCAGGTCGGCGTGGTCACTATTCAACCTCAAGCCTTTACCCTGACATCCGAGCTGCCAGGCCGCACCACGGCCTACCGCATTGCCGAGGTTCGCCCTCAGGTCAACGGCATCATTCTCAAGCGTCTGTTCAAGGAAGGGGGCGACGTCAAGGAAGGCCAGCAGCTCTATCAGATCGATCCGTCGGTGTATGACGCCTCGCTGAAAAGCGCCCAGGCCAACCTCGCCCAGACCAAATCGATTGCCGATCGCTACAAGCAGTTGGTCGATGAGCAGGCCGTCAGCCGCCAGGAATACGACACCGCCGTGTCCAACCGCATGACCTCTGAAGCCAACGTGCAAACGGCCCAGATCAACGTGCGCTACACCAAGGTGTTTGCCCCGATCTCCGGGCGGATCGGTCGCTCTTCGGTCACCGAAGGCGCGCTGGTCAGCAACGGCCAGACCGACGCCATGGCAGTGATCCAGCAACTGGACCCGATCTACGTCGACGTCACGCAGTCCTCTGCCGAGATGCTGAAACTGCGTCGTGACCTGGAAAGCGGCCAACTGGAAAAAGCCGGCGAAAACGCGGCCAAGGTCAAGCTGACCCTGGAAGACGGCACCGCCTACGGCGTGGAAGGCAAGCTGGAATTCTCCGAAGTCTCGGTCGACGAAACCACCGGTTCCGTGACCCTGCGGGCCGTGTTCCCGAACCCTGACCACACCCTGCTGCCGGGCATGTTCGTCCACGCGCAGTTGCAAGCCGGTGTGAACAGCAAGGCCATCCTGGCACCACAGCAAGGCGTGACCCGCGACCTGAAGGGCATCCCGACCGCGCTGGTGGTGAACAAGGACAACAAGGTCGAGCAACGTGTACTGGTGGCCAACCGTACTACCGGCGCCTACTGGCTGGTGGAAAAAGGCCTGAACGCCGGTGACCGTGTGATCACCGAAGGCCTGCAATTCATCAAGCCGGGCATCGAAGTCAAGGTCAAGGACGCTGATAACGCCAAACCCGCCGGTTCCGCTGCTGCTCCTGCTGCCGCTGCTGGTCAAGGGGAGTAATTCATGTCGAAATTTTTTATCGACCGTCCCATTTTCGCCTGGGTAATTGCCCTGGTGATCATGCTGGTCGGGGCACTGTCGATCCTGAAGTTGCCCATCAACCAGTACCCGGCCATCGCGCCAACCGCCATTGATATCCAGGTGACCTACCCGGGCGCGTCTGCACAAACCGTGCAGGACACCGTGGTGCAGGTGATCGAACAACAGCTCAACGGTATCGACAACCTGCGTTATGTCGCCTCGGACAGTAACTCCGACGGCAGCATGACCATCACCGCGACGTTCAACCAGGGTACCAACCCGGACATCGCCCAGGTTCAGGTACAGAACAAGCTCAACCTGGCGACCCCGCTGCTGCCACAAGAAGTACAGCAGCAGGGTATCCGCGTTACCAAGTCGGTGAAGAACTTCCTGATGGTGATCGGTCTGGTGTCGGAAGACGGCAGCATGACCAAGGATGACCTTTCCAACTACATCGTTTCCAACATCCAGGACCCGATTTCCCGGACCGCCGGTGTGGGCGACTTCCAGGTGTTCGGTTCCCAGTACGCCATGCGTATCTGGCTCGACCCGGCCAAGCTGAACAACTACCAGCTGACGCCCGTGGATGTCAGCAACGCCATCCAGGCGCAGAACGTCCAGGTGGCCACCGGCCAACTCGGCGGCCTGCCTGCCCTGCCCGGCACTCAGTTGAACGCCACCATCATCGGCAAGACGCGTCTGCAAACCACTGAAGCGTTCGGCAATATCCTGATGAAGGTCAATACCGACGGTTCCCAGGTTCGCCTGGGTGACGTTTCGCGTATCGAACTGGGCGGCCAGAACTACAGCATAAGCGCACAGTTCAACGGCAAGCCGGCTTCCGGTATGGCGATCAAGCTGGCAGCCGGTGCCAACGCACTGGACACCGCCAAGGCGATTCGCGAGACGGTTGCGTCCCTCGAACCGTTCTTCCCGCCTGGCATGAAGGCTGTGGTGCCGTATGACACCACGCCGGTTGTGACCGAATCGATCTCCGGTGTGGTTCACACCCTGGTCGAAGCGATCGTGCTGGTGTTCCTGGTGATGTTCCTGTTCCTGCAGAACTTCCGCGCCACCATCATCACCACCATGACCGTACCGGTGGTATTGCTGGGTACCTTCGGGATCCTCGCTGCGTTCGGCTTCACCATCAACACCCTGACCATGTTCGGCATGATCCTGGCCATCGGCTTGCTGGTGGACGATGCCATCGTTGTGGTGGAGAACGTCGAGCGGGTAATGGCCGAGGAGCACTTGTCGCCCAAGGAGGCGACGGTCAAGTCCATGGGCCAGATCCAGGGGGCCCTGGTGGGTATCGCCCTGGTGCTGTCGGCGGTATTGTTGCCAATGGCGTTCTTCGGTGGTTCCACCGGTGTGATCTACCGCCAGTTCTCCATCACTATCGTTTCGGCGATGGCGCTGTCGGTACTGGTTGCCCTGGTCTTCACCCCGGCCTTGTGCGCCACCATGCTCAAGCCGATTGACCCGGAAAAACACGGCCAACCCAAGCGCGGCTTCTTCGGCTGGTTCAACCGTACCTTCGACCGTGGCGTACTGAGCTACGAGCGCGGCGTCGGTAACATGATCAAGCACAAGTTCCCGGCGTTCGTGGTCTATGCCCTGATCCTTGCCGGCATGATCTGGATGTTCACCCGCATTCCAAGCGCGTTCCTCCCAGAGGAAGACCAGGGCGTGATCTTTGCCCAGGTACAAACGCCGGTGGGTTCTTCGGCTGAACGTACGCAGAAAGTCATCGACGATATGCGCGCCTACCTGTTGAACGACAAGGAAGGCGAGCCAGGCGAAGGCAAGGCTGTCAAATCGGTGTTTACCGTGAACGGCTTCAACTTCGCCGGTCGTGGCCAGAGCTCGGGCCTCGCGTTCGTGATGCTCAAGCCGTGGGACGAGCGTGACTCGAGCCAGTCGGTATTTGAGGTTGCCAAGCGTGCCCAGGGTTACTTCTTCGGGGCCTTCAAGGACGCCATGGTATTTGCCGTGGTGCCACCTTCGGTACTCGAACTGGGTAACGCCACCGGTTTCGACGTGTTCCTGCAAGACCAGGGCGGCGTCGGCCACCAGAAGCTGATGGATGCGCGTAACCAGTTCCTGGGTGCCGCGGCACAAAGCAAGATCCTGGCGGGCGTGCGCCCCAACGGCGTGAACGATGAGCCGCAGTACGAGCTGACCGTTGACGACGAGAAGGCCAGTGCCCAGGGCATCAGCCTGGCAGACATCCAGCAGACCCTGGCAATCGCCTTGGGTGGCAGCTACATCAACGACTTCATCGACCGTGGTCGTGTGAAGAAGGTGTATGTACAGGGTGACGCCGCCAGCCGGATGTCTCCGGAAGACCTGAGCAAATGGTACGTGCGCAGCACGTCCGGGAAGATGGTGCCGCTGTCGGCCATCTCTTCGGGCAAGTGGATCTTCGGTTCGCCGAAACTCTCGCGCTATAACGGTGTAGCGGCGATGGAAATCCTCGGTACCCCGGCACCTGGCTACAGTACCGGTGATGCGATGGCGGAAGTCGAACGCATTGCCAAGGACCTGCCGGCTGGCGTTGGTTACTCCTGGACCGGCCTGTCGTACGAAGAACGTCTGTCCGGCTCCCAGGCACCTGCGCTGTACGCCCTGTCGCTGCTGGTGGTGTTCCTCTGCCTCGCGGCACTGTACGAAAGCTGGTCGATCCCGATTGCGGTGATTCTGGTTGTACCGCTGGGTGTGATCGGTGCGTTGATCGCCACCAGCCTGCGGGGACTGTCCAACGACGTGTTCTTCCAGGTGGGCCTGTTGGTGACGGTGGGTCTGGCAGCGAAAAACGCCATCCTGATCGTGGAGTTCGCCAAGGAGCTCCACGAGCAGGGCAAAGGCATTGTCGAGTCGGCCATCGAGGCATCCCGCATGCGTCTGCGACCGATCATCATGACGTCCATGGCGTTCATGCTCGGCGTACTGCCCCTGGCAATTTCCACCGGTGCCGGCTCAGGTAGCCAGCACGCCATCGGTACGGGCGTAATTGGCGGTATGATCACCGCCACGGTCCTCGCGATCTTCTGGGTACCCCTGTTCTTCGCAACCGTGTCCTCCGCTGGCGAGCGTAAAAAGACTGAACCCAAGCAAACTCCTAAAGAGGCTGGCCAATGAGCAAGTCGCTACTTTCCTTAGCTGTCACGGCATTCGTGCTCAGTGGCTGCTCGCTGATCCCGGACTACCAGCGCCCTGAAGCGCCGGTAGCCGCGCAGTTCCCGCAGGGGCCGGCGTATTCGTCGGCCCAGGCGCCGGGCCAGGCAGCTGCCGAGCAGGGCTGGAAGCAGTTTTTCCATGACCCTGCCCTGCAACAGCTGATCCAGACCGCCCTGGCGAACAACCGCGACCTGCGTGTCGCGGCCCTGAACATCGATGCGTATGCCGCGCAGTACCAGATCCAGCGCGCCGACCTGTTCCCGGCGGTTTCGGCCACGGGCAGCGGCAGCCGTACGCGCACCCCGGCCAAGCTGTCGCAGACCGGCGAAGCGGGCATCACCAGCCAATACTCGGCGGGCCTCGGGATCAGTTCTTATGAGCTGGACCTGTTCGGCCGCGTACGCAGCCTGAGCGAACAAGCGCTGCAACAATACTTCGCGACCGAAGAAGCGCGTCGCACCACCCAGATCAGCCTGGTGGCCAGCGTGGCCAACGCCTACCTGACCTGGCAGGCCGACAAGGAGCTGCTCAAGCTCACCCAGGACACCCTGGGCGCGTACGAGCAGAGCTTCAAACTGACCTCGCGCAGCAATGAAGTCGGCGTGGCTTCGGCCCTGGACCTGAGCCAGGCCCGTACCTCGGTGGAAAACGCCCGGGTTGCACTGGCGCGTTATACCCGCCAGGTGGCCCAGGACGAAAACAACCTGACCCTGCTGCTGGGTACCGGCCTGCCGGCGAACATCGTCAGCCGGCCATTGGCTGATGACCTGTTGAGCGAAGTACCGGCCGGCCTGCCATCGGACCTGCTGCAACGTCGTCCCGACATCCTGCAGGCCGAGTACAACCTCAAGGCGGCCAACGCCAACATCGGTGCGGCACGCGCTGCGTTCTTCCCGAGCATCACCCTGACCGCCAGCGCCGGCACCGCGAGCCCGACCCTGGGCGGCCTGTTCAAGGGCGGTTCGGGTACCTGGTCGTTTGCACCGCAGATCAACATCCCGATCTTCAACGCCGGCAGCCTGCGCGCCAGCCTGGATTACTCGAAAATCCAGAAAGAGATCAACGTCGCCAACTACGAGAAAGCCATCCAGACCGGCTTCCAGGAAGTCTCCGACGGCCTCGCCGCCCGTGAGACCTACAAGCAGCAACTGGACGCCCAACGTGGCTTCGTCGCGGCCAACCAGGATTACTACCGCCTGGCCGAGCGTCGCTACCGTATTGGTGTCGACAGCAACCTGACGTTCCTCGACGCCCAGCGCCAACTGTTCAGTGCCCAGCAATCGCTGATCACCGACCGTCTGGCGCAGCTCAACAGCGAGGTCAACCTGTACAAGGCCCTCGGTGGTGGCTGGAACGAACAGACCGCGAAGAACGAACCGTTGAAAGAAGAAGCACCGCCCTTGAAGTTGTTCTGATAGTGGCGCAGTAAACAAAAACCGCTTCCCGCCCAGGAAGCGGTTTTTTTACGCCCATGACTTTACGTTCGATCATCGCCCACAACCCGCTCTCCCCCACTTTCATCGCCCCCGCACCGCCCCGCACCATGGCCGCCACCTGCATAACCCCAATAACAACAGGTCTGACACCATGAGCACTTTCGACCCGCGCCGGCTTTTGCTGGCAACCGCTGTCGCCAGCATTGCCCTCCCCGTTGTCGCTGAAGAACACGGCTTCCTGGAAGACGCCAGCGCCAACCTAAACCTGCGTAATTTCTTCTTCAACCGCAACTACACCAACCCCAGCAAGACCCAGGGCGGCGCACAGGAGTGGACGCAAAGTTTCATCCTCGACGCCAAATCCGGCTTCACCCAGGGCACCGTCGGTTTCGGCGTGGATGTACTGGGCCTGTACTCATTGAAGCTCGATGGCGGGCGCGGCACGGGTGGCACTCAGCTGTTGCCGCTGGACCACGATGGCCGTCCGGCGGATGAATTCGGGCGTCTGGGCGTGGCGTTCAAGGCACGGGTTTCAAAGACAGAAGTGAAAGTCGGCGAATGGATGCCGGTGCTGCCGATCCTGCGTTCGGACGATGGCCGCTCGCTCCCGCAAACCCTGCGCGGCGGGCAAATCACCTCCAAGGAAATCGACGGCCTGACCCTGTACGGCGGCCAGTTCCGCGCCAACAGCCCACGGGACGACAGCAGCATGACCGACATGTCCATGTTCGGGAAAACCGCGTTCACCTCCGACCGCTTCAACTTCCAGGGCGGCGAATACGCCTTCAACGACAAACGCACCCAGATCGGTGTGTGGAACGCCCAACTCAAGGACATCTACAGCCAGCAATACCTCAACCTGATCCACAGCCAACCGGTGGGCGACTGGACCCTGGGCGCCAACCTCGGGTTCTTCTATGGCAAGGACGACGGCAGCGCCCGCGCCGGTGACCTCGACAACAAGACCTGGTCCGGACTGTTCTCGGCCCGATACGGCGGCAACACGTTCTACGTCGGCCTGCAAAAACTCACCGGCAACAGCGCCTGGATGCGCGTCAACGGCACCAGCGGCGGCACCCTGGCCAACGACAGCTACAACGCCAGCTACGACAACGCCCAGGAAAAATCCTGGCAGGTACGCCATGACTATAACTTCGCCGCCCTGGGTATTCCGGGCCTCACGCTGATGAACCGCTACATCAGCGGCAGCAACGTACACAGCGGCACGGTGACCGATGGCAAGGAATGGGGACGGGAAAGTGAAGTGGCCTACGTGGTGCAGAGCGGAGCGCTGAAGAATCTCAATGTGCGCTGGCGTAACTCCAGCATGCGCCGGGACTACAACAACAACGAGTTTGATGAAAACCGGTTGATCGTCAGTTACCCGATAAGCCTGCTGTAAAGCCTCGACAGTCTTGTTGTATGGTGCGCGCGTGTCATGGATGACCCGCCCCAGCAGCCAATGTCATTCGAGTCCGCCATGAAACACTTCGCCACCGTATCGGCCGCACTAGCCCTGGCCCTGAGCCTCAGCGGTTGCATCGGCCCGCCTCTGGCGCTGACACCGCAAACCGAACAACGCCTGAAAACCGAGGCGCCGATCCGTTTTTTGCTGACCTTCGATGACGGCCCCAGCGCCTCGGGCTTCATGAACCCCAGCCGTTCGGTGATGGCGGACCTGGCGAACAACCCGATACAGCCGGGGATCAAGGCGGTGTTCTTCCTGCAGACCGAGGCGCCCCGCTCCGGCGGCAACCCGCGGGGCTACAAGACCATGGAGCGCGAATACGCGGCCGGCCATATCCTGGGCTTCCACACCGCGACCCCGTGGCACAGCAACCATCGCTTGCAGAATCCGGCTGAACTGGAGCACTACCTCAGCCTGGGTTCATCGACCCTCACCTCCATCACCGGCCAACCGCCCACACTGGTACGCCCGCCGTTCTGGAACTACGACAAGCGCACCTTCGCCGCCTATCAGCAACACGGCATGCATGTGTTGCTGACCGACCTGAGTGCAAACGATGGGGTGATATGGGTGTTCAACGGCAGCCCGCGTCGACGGGAAAACCTGATACGCCAACTCTCGGTGGTGCGTGAGCGCATCGCCAAAGGCGAATTACCGACGGTGGACGGCGTGATCCCGGTGGTGGTGACCTTCCACGATATCAACCGCTACACCGCCTGGCACTTGAAGGAATACCTGCAAATCCTGCTGGACAGCGCCCATATCAATGGCGTGCCCCTCGCCACACAGCCTTTCTACACCGACCGGGCAACCTTGCAGCGAGCCGCCATGGCCCGCACGGTAAAAAGCGCCGACGAAGTGGTGCACCTGCCAGGTGTGTGGAATTGGGTGTGGGACGCTGACTCGCACTAGGCGCGCGACTCTACCCCCAACTCATCCCACACCGACTCGGCCAAGTGAAACGTCGCATTCGCCGCCGGAATCCCGCAATAGATCGCGCTCTGCATCAGCACTTCCTTGATCTCGGCGCGGGTCACACCGTTGCTCGCGGCGGCGCGCAGGTGCAGCTTCAGCTCTTCGCTGCGGTTCATGCCGATGAGCATGGCGATGGTGATCAGGCTGCGGGTATGCCGCGGCAGCCCCGGGCGGGTCCAGATATCACCCCAGGCGTGGCGGGTGATCATTTCCTGGAACTCGCTGTTGAACTCGGTCAGGGCGTTGAGGCTGCGGTCGACGTGGGCGTCGCCCAGCACTTCGCGGCGCACTTGCAGGCCTTCGGCATAACGTTGTTTCTCGTCCACAAAACGCTCCTCATGCAACGGTGACGACAGGCACATACCTGTGGCGAGGGAGCTTGCTCCCGTTGGGTCGCGCAGCGACCCCAGTGAGGCCGCTGCAGGGTTTTACAAATAGTTGGGTTGCGGCTGCTCAGGGGCTGCTACGCAGCCCAACGGGAGCAAGCTCCCTCGCCACAGGGTTCAGCGATACTCAGCGCGATAGCAGAAATTCCAGCACACGGTCGCTGAACGCCGCACCGGCTTGCACGTTGGACAAGTGCGCGGCATAGAACTCGGCATACTCGGCGCCCTGCACATGCGCCTGGATAAAGTGCCCACCCGCCGGCGGCGTCACCGCATCTTCGCTGCCTGCGATCACCAGGGTCGGCACCTTGATCGACGCCAGTTGCTCGCGGAAATCCGCGTCGCGCACGGCCGCGCAGTTTGCGGCATAACCCTGGGGATCAGTCGCCGCCAGCATATCGGTGATCAGCTTGGCCTGGTCAGGATGAGCCTCGGCGAAGTCTGCGGTGAACCAGCGGGCAATTGACGCATCACGCAGGGCAACCATCGCGGCCGCACCGTCGCGCAGGACCATCTCGATGCGTGGGTTCCAGATCTCGGGCGTGCCGATCTTCGCGGCGGTGTTGCACACCACCAGCCGGCGCAAACGCTCACCCGCGTTGATCCCCAGCCACTGGCCGATCAGGCCGCCCATGGACAACCCGCAGAAATGCGCGCGCTCGATCTGCAACGCATCCAGCAGCGCCAACACGTCACGGCCCAACTGCTCGATGCTGTAGGGGCCTTCGGTGACCAGCGACTTGCCATGGCCCCGGGTGTCGAAACGCAGCACCCGGAAGTACTGGGTGAACGCCTCGATCTGGATGTCCCACATATGCAGGTCGGTGCCCAGGGAGTTGGACAGCACCAGTACCGGTGCATCTTCGGGGCCATCGAGTTGGTAGTTCAGTTCGCCATCGGCGAGTTGTACAAATCCCACAGCAGCCTCCTCAGGCAGTCAAAGCAAAATGTTCGGCCACGGCCCGGGTGACCCAGGTGTGCGCCTGGCCCAGGTAGTGCGCCGGGTCCAGCAGGCGATCGAGTTCGGCCGCCGAAAGCTCGGCAGTCACTTGGGGTTCATCCCCCAGCACCGCGCGCAGGTGGCGCCCGTCGGCGACGGCGCGTTTGCAGCATTGTTCCAGCAGATGGTGCGCGGTTTCGCGGCCCAGGCGCTGGGCGAGGACGATGCTGACCGCTTCGGCCAGTACCAGGCCCTGGGTCAGATCAAGGTTTTGGACCATGCGCCGGGGGTCGACTTCCAGGCCTTCGCTGACCAGCAGCGCCTGATGCAACGCACCGGATACCAGCCGGCAAATCTCCGGCAGGGTTTCCCATTCGGCGTGCCACAGGCCCAGGCTGCGTTCGTGTTCCTGGGGCATCGCGCTGAACATCGTTGCCACCAGGCCGGGCACTCGCGTGGCAGCGCTGATCAGCACGGCAGCGCCCACCGGGTTGCGCTTGTGGGGCATGGTCGAAGAGCCGCCCTTGCCGGGGGCCGACGGCTCAAACACTTCCGCCGCTTCGGTCTGCATCAGCAGGCTGATGTCGCGACCCAGCTTGCCGAGGCTGCCGGCGATCAAACCGAGCACCGAGGCAAACTCCACCAGGCGGTCGCGCTGGGTGTGCCAGGGTTGCTCCGGCAGGCCCAACTGCAACTCGGCGGCCAGTGCTTGCGCCACCGGCATCGCCTGTTCGCCGAGGGCCGCCAGGGTTCCGGAAGCACCGCCAAATTGCAGCACCAGCAAACGCGGCTTGAGCTCACTGAGACGTTGCCGGTTGCGGGTGACTGCGCCGAGCCAACCGGCGATCTTCATGCCCAGCGTGACCGGCGTTGCATGCTGCAGCCAGGTCCGGCCCGCCAAAGGAGTTGTCCCGTAACGCTGGGCCTGGGCGGCAAGAATGTCCCCCAACCGCGCCAGATCATGTTCGATCAGCTCGACCGCACTGCGCAGTTGCAGCACCAGGCCGGTGTCCATCACATCCTGGCTGGTAGCGCCCAGATGCACATAACGTTCGGCGCCGGCATCTTCGCTGGCGATCAACTTGCCGAGGGCCTTGACCAACGGAATCGCAGAGTTGCCTGCGGTGGCGATGGCGTCGCCGAGGGCATCTACGTCGTAGAGAGAGGCCAGGCAGACCTGGGCAATGGGCGCGACGGCCGCTTGCGGGATCAACCCGACCTGAGCCTCGGCCCGGGCCAGCGCCGCTTCGAAATCCAGCATGCCCTGCAAACGCCCCTGGTCGCAGAACACTTCGGCCATGCCGTTGGCGGTGAAGTAGGCGTCGAACAGTTGGTTGCTCGTGCGCATCGTCATAACACATCCCTAGGTGGCGCATACCCGGCAACGGGCACGCGCCAGCCGGTTACAGATCGTGGTGCAAATACGCCGCCTCTTTGGGCAGGCGCAAGCTGAACAGGAACGCCACCGCCATCATCGCCGTGACGTACCAGTAGAAGGTGTTCTCCATGCCCATGGACTTGAGCCCCAAGGCCACATATTCCGCCGAACCACCGAAGATCGCGTTCGCCACCGCATACGCCAGGCCCACGCCCAGTGCGCGTACTTGTGGCGGGAACATTTCGGCTTTCACCAGGCCACTGATGGAGGTGTAGAAGCTCACGATGGCCAGGGCCAGGGTGATCAGCACAAAAGCCAGGAACGGGCTGCTGACGGTTTTCAGGGTCAACAGGATCGGCACGGTGCACAGCGTGCCCAGGGCGCCGAACCACAGCATCGAGTTACGGCGGCCAATCTTGTCCGCCAGCATGCCGAACACCGGCTGCATGCACATGTAGAAGAACAGCGCGCCGGTCATGATGTAGCTGGCGGTCTTGGCGTGCATCCCGGCGGTGTTCACCAGGTACTTCTGCATGTAGGTGGTGAACGTGTAGAAAATCAGCGAGCCGCCGGCGGTGTAGCCGAGCACGGTGATAAACGCCGCCTTGTGATCGCGGAACAGCGCGGCAATGCTGCCGGCGTCCTTGTCTTCACGCATTTCCTTGCTGGTGGTTTCTTTCAGGGTGCGACGCAGCAACAGCGAGATCACCGCCGCAATGGCGCCGATCACAAACGGAATGCGCCAGCCCCAGGCCCGCAGTTCTTCTTCGGTGAGGATCTGTTGCAGGATCACCACCACCAACACCGCCAGCAGTTGCCCGCCGATCAGGGTCACGTACTGGAACGAGGCGAAGAACCCGCGCTGGCCCTTGAGGGCGACTTCACTCATGTAGGTGGCGGTGGTGCCGTATTCGCCGCCGACCGACAGGCCCTGGAACAACCGGGCGACCAACAGCAGGGCCGGGGCCCAGGCGCCGATGTCTTTGTAGGTGGGCAAAAAGGCGATGACCAGGGAACCGGCGCACATCATCAGCACCGAGATCATCATGGAATTCTTGCGACCGTGTTTATCCGCCACCCGGCCGAACAGCCAGCCGCCGATGGGGCGCATCAGGAAGCCGGCGGCGAACACGCCGGCGGTGTTGAGCAGTTGCACGGTGGGGTCGTCCGACGGGAAAAACGCCGGGGCGAAATAGATGGCGCAGAAGGCATAGACGTAGAAGTCGAACCATTCGACGAGGTTGCCGGAAGAGGCACCGACAATCGCAAAAATCCTTTTGCTGCGTTCTTCTCCGGTGTAGTGGCTGGTTTTTGTTGTCATGTTTTTTCACTCAGTGGGAACGGTTATAGCCTAGACATACTTTGCAACAACCATGTTCCGCAAGCAGACTTTTGGATATTTGTTGCCTGGGCCGGCCTCATCGCGGGCAAGCCCGGCTCCCACATTTGGAATGCATTCCCCTGTGGGAGCTGGCTTGCCTGCGATAGATCCGCAGCCCACTCAATAATCGAAGAACACCGTCTCTTCGTCTGTGCCCTGCAAAATCACATTCCACTGATACACACCCGCAGCATCCGCCTTGGCGATCAACGTGCGGCGGCGCTCCTGCGGCACACACGCCAGCAGCGCGTCATCCCCATTCGCCGCTTCACCGTCAAAGTAAATCCGCGTCAGCAGGTGCTTCACCAGCCCACGGGCAAACACCAGCACCACCAGGTGCGGCGCCTGGGTCGTGCCCTTCAACCCCGGCACACTGCCCGGCTTGATGGTGGTAAAGCGAAAACGCCCTTCAGCGTCCACCGGCACCCGGCCAAAGCCTTCGAAGTTCGGGTCCACCGGTTTGTCCTGCTCATCCTCGGGATGGTCGTACTTGCCGGCCGCATTGGCCTGCCAGACTTCCAGCATGGCGTCGTTGACCACATCGCCATTGCCATCCACCACCTGCCCGGTGATCGCCACGCGCTCGCCGAGGGTGGCCGCAACGGTCAGGTCTTCGCGGTTCAGCCAGGTCAGGCCAATGTGGTAATACGGCCCGACGGTGTGGGAAGTAGTCGCGTTGAGGCTCATCTCATTTCTCCATCGGCGTGGCGTCGCGGCCGCGCAGGACGATGTCCCAGCGGTAGCCGAGGGCATAGTGCGGAATGGTTTTTTCCAGATCGAACGAGGCGATCAGGCGCTCCTTGGCGGACGTGTCCGGGACGCAGTTGTAGATCGGGTCATAGGCCAGCAGCGGGTCACCGGGGAAATACATCTGCGTCACCAACCGCGTCAGCACACTCGGGCCGAACAGCGAGAAGTGGATGTGCGCCGGGCGCCACGCGTTGTGGTGGTTGCCCCACGGGTAGGCGCCGGGCTTGATGGTCTGGAACTGGTACCAGCCGTCGGCGTCGGTGACGGTACGCCCGGTGCCGGTGAAGTTCGGGTCCAGCGGTGCGTCGTGCTGGTCGCGCTTGTGGTTGTAGCGGCCGGCAGCGTTGGCCTGCCAGATTTCCACGAGGATGCCGGGAACGGGCAGGCCGTTTTCATCCAGCACGCGCCCGTGAATGATGATGCGTTCGCCCTGGGGTTCGCCTTCGTGCTGGGCGGTCAGGTCGTTGTCCTTCTCGTTGACGCGCTCGGCGCCGATGGTCGGGCCGGTGATTTCCGACAGGGAATGGGGCAGGAACACCAACGGCTTGGACGGCGAACGCAAGTTCGTCGACTGGTAGGCCGGGTGCAGGTAATCAGGCTGAGTACCCGCTTGCGGGCGCCGGTATCCGGGCTTGTCACTCATGGAGCAATCCTCTTTATTCTTGTGGGTCTCAAACGCGTTCGATTGCCAGGGCCAGGCCTTGGCCCACACCGACGCACATGGTCGCCAGGCCTTTGCTGCCACCGGTTTTTTCCAGCTGATGCAGCGCGGTCAGTACCAGGCGCGCACCGCTCATGCCCAGCGGATGGCCAAGGGCAATCGCGCCGCCGTTCGGGTTGACCTGCGGTGCGTCGTCGGCAATCCCCAGTTCACGCAGCACGGCCAGGCCCTGGCTGGCGAAGGCTTCGTTGAGTTCGATCACATCGAAATCAGTTACCGCCAGGCCCAGGCGTTCCACCAGTTTGCGCACCGCCGGCACCGGGCCAATGCCCATCACACGCGGCGCCACACCGGCGCTGGCCATGCCCAGCACCCGGGCGCGGGCGGTCAGGCCGTGTTTTTTGACGGCTTCAGCAGAGGCCAGAATCAGCGCGGCGGCACCATCGTTCACACCAGAGGCGTTGCCTGCGGTGACGGTCTTGTCCGGACCATTGACCGGCTTGAGTTTGGTCAGGGCTTCCAGGGTGGTATCGGCGCGCGGATGCTCGTCGTGCTCGACCACGGTTTCGCCTTTTTTGTGGGCGACACGCACCGGTACGATTTCTTCGGCGAAGAAACCGGCGGCCTGTGCAGCGGCCGTACGTTGCTGGCTGCGCAGGGCGAAGGCGTCCTGGTCGGCGCGGGAGATTTTATAGTCGTCGGCCACGTTGTCAGCGGTTTGCGGCATCGGGTCGACGCCGTACTGGGCCTTCATCAACGGATTGATAAAGCGCCAGCCGATGGTGGTGTCTTCCAGCTTCATGTTGCGCGAGAACGCCGCATCGGCCTTGCCCATCACGAACGGCGCGCGGGACATCGACTCGACGCCACCGGCAATCGCCAGTTCCATCTCGCCGCTGGCGATGGCGCGGAAGGCCGTGCCGATCGCGTCCATGCCCGAAGCGCACAGGCGGTTCAGGGTAACGCCGGGAATGCTCTCCGGCAGGCCGGCCAGCAATGCCGCCATGCGCGCCACGTTGCGGTTGTCTTCGCCGGCCTGGTTGGCGCAGCCGAGGAACACTTCGTCCACCGCGCTCCAGTCCACCGATGGGTTGCGTTCCATCAGCGCCTTGATCGGCAGTGCCGCCAGGTCATCGGCGCGCACGGTGGACAAGCCACCGCCAAAACGGCCGATGGGGGTACGAATGGCGTCACAGATAAATACGTCGCGCATCAGGCTTCTCCGGGGGCTTGGCCGTGGGCGGCAGCGGTGCGTGCCTCAAGGTCGCGCAGGGCAGTCAGTTCAATCTCGGTGGGTTCGGCGCTGGTGGTCACCTGGTCGGCAAAACGAATCGCCCAACCGGTGGCGGCCACTACTTGCTCACGGGTCACGCCGGGGTGCAGGGCGGTGACGACAAATTCGTGGCTGCCCTCCTCCGGCTCCATGATGCACAGGTCGGTAATAATCCCTACAGGACCGGCGCCTGGCAGACCCAGGCGTTTGCGCGAGTCACCGCCTTCGCCGTGGCCGACCGAGGTGATGAAGTCCAGCTTGTCGACAAACGAGCGGGCCGACTGCTTGAGGATGATCAGCACGCTCTTCGCGGAGCCGGCGATCTCCGGTGCGCCACCGGCACCTGGCAGGCGCACTTTGGGCTGGTGGTAGTCACCGACCACGGTGGTGTTGATATTGCCGAAACGGTCGACCTGGGCCGCGCCGAGGAAGCCGACGTCAATGCGCCCGCCCTGCAGCCAGTAGCGAAAAATCTCACCGGTCGGCACCACGGTGTCAGCGGTTTCAGCCAGCTCGCCGTCACCGATGGACAGCGGCAGCACCGAAGGCTTGGCGCCAATCGGGCCGGACTCGTAGATCAGCACCACATCCGGCGACGACGTCAGGCGCGCCAGGTTGGCAGCCTTGGAGGGAAGGCCGATGCCGACGAAACACACCGAACCGTTCTTCAGGCGGCGCGCGGCGGCGACGGTCATCATTTCGTTGGTCGAGTAAGCCATTATTTGGCCTCCTGCGCGGTGGCCAGCTTGGCCTGGAATTCACTGAAATTGGCGGTGCCGTGGATGTATTCGTTGATCCACGCAGTAAACGTCTCACGGTCCCGGGCGATGGGGTCCCAGGCCTGGTAGAAACGGTTGTCACGTTCGGTGTAACCGTGAGCGTAGGACGGATGCGCGCCACCCGGCACATGGCACACGGCAGTCAGGGCCCAGGTCGGCAGCACGCAGGCGTTCATCGGCGCGTTGAGGTCGTCGACGATTTCTTCAACGGTAACGATGCAGCGCTTGGCCGCCAGGGCCGCTTCCTTCTGCACCCCGAGGATGCCCCACAGCAGCACGTTGCCCTTGCGGTCAGCCTTTTGCGCGTGGATCACGGTGATGTCCGGGCGCACCGACGGCACGGCCGCCAGTACTTCACCGGTGAAGGGGCAGGTCACGGTCTTGATCAGCGGGTTGACCTTGGGCAGATCGGAGCCGGCGTAGGCGCGCAACACCGCGAATGGCAGGCCGGAGGCACCGGCGACGTAGGCATTGGCCAGGTCGGCGTGGCTGTGCTCTTCGATCTCCAGCGGTTGCGGCCATTGCTTTTCAACGGCGTCCCGCAGGCGATGCAGTGAACCCACGCCCGGGTTGCCGCCCCAGGAGAAAATCAGCTTGCGTGCACAGCCGGCGCCGATCAACTGGTCGTAGATCAGGTCAGGCGTCATGCGCACCAGCGTCAGGTCTTTCTTGCCCTGACGAATGATTTCATGACCTGCCGCCGTAGGGATCAGGTGAGTAAAGCCTTCGAGTGCAACGGTGTCGCCGTCATTCACGAACTGCTTTACCGCATCAGCCAGCGAAAGGATTTCAGCCATGGGGTGGGCTCCCGGTATCGATCGAAAAAGGCGCTGGAGGCAGCGCCGAAGTGCTTGAAGATTAAGCCGGGGGTCGGGGCCAAACAATCCGATAATCGACTGAGTGTTCGATTATCGAACGGATTGTTGTCTTGCTATCGGTCCGTTTCAGGTAGCGTCGGCATGGCTGACCATGCCCTTGATCACCACCGCGGTGGTGGCCAATGCCGCCGGGATCACCAGGGCGGTCAGCACCTGTTCGAAGTTCCAGCCCAGGCCCAGCAAGGTCGCGCCCATCCACGCCCCGAGGATCGCGCCAAAGCGGCCGATGCCGAGCATCCACGACACGCCCGTGGCGCGGCCCTGGGTCGGGTAGAAACGTGCGGCCAGCGACGGCATCGCCGACTGCGCACCGTTGACACACATGCCGGCAATCAACACCAGAGTCGCCAGCAGCGTGATATTGCCCAGGCTCTGCCCCACCGCGTAGGCAAACACCCCGGCCAGCAGGTAGAAGGTACCGATGACCTTGTGGGGATTGAACCGGTCCATCGCCCAGCCCACGCCGACCGCACTCAATACGCCGCCAAACTGGAACAACGCACCGATAAACGCGGCCTGTTCCATGCTGGCGCCGCTGTCGCGCATCAGGGTCGGCAGCCAACTGGTCAGCAGGTAAACAATCACCAGGCCCATGAAATACGTCAGCCACAACAGCAAGGTGCCGGCGCTGTAGGTGCCGGAGAAGATCACCGCGAACACGTTGCGCGCCTTGACGGTTTTCTGTTCGGGCACGCTGAAGCTCGAGGCCTGGGCGACGATGCCCGGCTCGATAGGCGCCAGGGTCTTGCGCACCTTGTCGGTGCCGCGATTGCGCACCACCAGGTAACGCGCCGACTCCGGCAGCCAGAACAGCAGCACCACCGCGAGGATCAGCGGCAACAGGCCGCCGATCATCAGCAGGCTGTGCCAGCCATACGCCGGGATCAGCTTGGCCGAGATAAACCCGCCACCGGCCATGCCCAGGTTGAAGCCGCAGAACATGCTGGTCACCAGCAGCGACTTATGGCGTTCCGGGGTGTATTCGGAGAGCAGTGTCGTGGCGTTCGGCATGCCGGCGCCCAGGCCGAGACCGGTGAGGAAGCGCAGGATCAGCAGTTGATCGACGTTGCTGCTGTAGGCCGAGGCCAGGCTGAAGGCCCCAAACACCAGCACCGCCCCCACCAGCACCACCTTGCGCCCGAAGCGGTCGGCGAGTGGGCCGGAGCCCAGGGCGCCGAAGACCATGCCGATCAACGCGGCGCTCATCACCGGGCCGAGGCTGGCGCGGTCGATGCCCCAGTCCTGGGACAGCGCCGGGGCGATAAAGCCCATGGCGGCGGTGTCGAGGCCGTCGAGGAAGACGATGAGAAAACACAGGATCACCACTCGCCACTGATACCGCGACAGCGGCTGGGCGTTGATGAAGGACTGAACGTCCAGGCAAGTACCGACAGCAGGTGAAGGCTGATTCATTATTTTTATTTCCACACCGATGGGCGGGCGAACGACCTTGAGTCGTCATTATTATTGGGGCGGCGCCTTGAAGCGCTGCCGCACATTAATAAGCCTTGGGAAACACCGTCAATTCATCCAGCCGGGATCTGTGCGGTCACCGAACAGCTTACGCAAACAGCTGCGCACTCAGCTCCTGGCTGGCACTGAGCATGCTCGGCAGGAAACGCTGCTCCAGCTCGCTGCGGCTGACCCGCCCGGCATGGGTGCTGACGTTCAGTGCCGCCAGGACCTGGCCCGAAGCGTCGTACACCGGCACGGCGATGGAACGCAGCCCTTGCTCCAGTTCCTGGTCGACAATGCACCAGCCCTGCTGCCGCACTTCCTGCAGGCATTCGAGCAAGGCTTGCGGGGTGGTGAGGGTGCGGCTGGTCTTGGTTTGCAGGTCGGCGTGGTCGAGGTAGTCCTGCAGCGAGGCGTCATCCAGCGCCGCCAGCAGGATACGGCCCATGGAGGTGCAGTAGGCCGGGAGACGGCCGCCCACGGAAAGGTCGACGGAAATCAGGCGTTGGGTGGTGGCGGAGCGGGCAATGTAGAGGATGTCATCACCTTCCAGGGTTGCCATGTTGCACGCCTCGTGGAGCTGCTCGCTCATGCGGTCCAGGTAAGGCTGCGCCGAAACGGCCAGGGGCGTGGACGACAGGTAAGCGTGGCCGAGGGTCAGCACCTTGGGCAACAGCGAATAGGTACGCCCGTCGGTGGTGGCGTAGCCGAGTTTGATCAGGGTATGCAGGCAACGGCGTACGGCAGCGCGGGGGATTTCCGTGCGGTGGCTGATCTGGGCGATGGTCAGGTGGCGCTTGCGCTCCTGGAATGCCTGCACCACGGCCAGGCCGCGTGCCAGGGAGGTCATGAAATCCGGATCACCGGTAAACGCCTGGATGCGCTTGGCCGGTGACGCAACGATCGGCGGCGCCACTGATGCGAAGGAGTTGCGCAATTGATCGTTCATTTGGGGTCCTTTCTCTTATTTTTAACCGCTGCGGGAGGGTGACCGCTATTACAAGCCGCCGTGCAATGGCTGCACAAGGCAGGGCAACCAACATTGGGCGATTATCGGACGGTCATTCGATTATCGCAATTTGTCACCGCCGACCGGTGCCGGAACCCCTCTACATCCATTTGAGTGCCTTTCAGAATCGACTGATGTACGAGAGAAGTTAAGGTTGATTAACGCCTGTAGAACATTGCACGATTTATGGCGCCAATAGTTCAGCAAATACCCCACACACCTGCGTAACAAAACCCTCACACAAAGTTGACGATTTTTAACTTGTTGGCGATAGTGTTATTCAAGCGCGTGGCTATAATGCATCCTGTGCAGGAGCCAGCCTCGCCTGACCCCGAGGATAGATTTCACCCAGTCGTGCACCGGCTGCGTGCAGGCTCCGCCGCAAGTACCTGACACACATTTCGAATGCCTGCCAACTGCTTGTGGCTGTGACAAGAAAACTGTTGCTACGACAACTGCTCTTCTCCGGTATCGTGGCCGCGTGCAATAAAGAAGTGGTTTTTCCTGTATACCTTTCCACGCTGATCTTCAGATTGACGGTATACCGGGGGCGACTTCCCGGCATCGCGTTTCGCCGGAATCAAACTCAACTCAATTAGGTAACAATGTGACGAAAGACGAACTGCGCGCGGAACTTGAGCGCCAGGAACAACGTTACAAGGATGTTTACGGCGGGGAAGTCACCACCTACGCCGCCCAGCCAGAACCTGAACGCAAGCCATGGCGCAAACGAGCCAGCCTGCTCGACCAGGCCTTTGCCCAGGAAATCCAAAAGATTGAACAGGACCTCAAAGCCGAAGAGCCATAAGCGTTTCGGGTTGAGCTTCCAAAGGTGCCATCTCTCTGCCAGTACCACGCTGGTGGAGGGAAGCCCGTTATGTGGCCTTAGCGAAATTTCATACGATTGTTTCAGTTATTCCCTTCCGGCGCTTTATCCCGCGAATTTGATGGATCCTCCATATAAATCAATCACTTGCCAAAGCCCCGAAAACACCGGGATGCACGCCTCCCCCCCATTTTTTTTCGTTGAAGAATGTTACCGATGAGCAGCTAGTGCATTGATTACCGATGTTTTCTGGCATAATCGCGCCCCCTTACGACCGGGTCAGAAAACCTTCATGATCGATTTATTCAGCGGACTGGATGCTTGGGTTCTAGTGAGCCTGTTGCTCGCCCTGGCCTTTGTCCTCGCCTTCGAGTTCATCAATGGCTTTCATGACACCGCTAACGCGGTTGCCACAGTCATCTATACCAAAGCCATGCCTCCGCATCTGGCCGTGTTCTTCTCCGGGGTGTTCAACTTCCTCGGCGTGTTGCTCGGTGGGGTCGGTGTTGCGTATGCCATCGTGCACCTGCTGCCGGTGGAGTTGCTGATCAATGTGAACACCGGCCACGGTCTGGCCATGGTCTTCTCATTATTGGCAGCGGCGATCACCTGGAACCTCGGCACCTGGTATTTCGGGATCCCGGCGTCCAGTTCCCACACCCTGATCGGTTCGATCCTCGGTGTCGGCCTGGCCAACGCCCTGATCAACGACATTCCCCTGGCTGACGGCGTCAACTGGCAGAAAGCGATCGATATCGGCGCTTCGCTGGTGTTCTCGCCGATGGCTGGTTTCGTGGTAGCCGCCCTGGTGCTGCTGGGCCTGAAATGGTGGCGCCCGCTGTCGAAGATGCACAAGACACCGGACCAGCGCCGCAAGCTCGACGACAAGAAGCACCCGCCGTTCTGGAACCGCCTGGTCCTGGTGATTTCGGCGATGGCCGTGAGCTTCGTGCACGGCTCCAACGACGGGCAGAAAGGTATTGGCCTGATCATGCTGGTACTGATCGGTATCGTGCCGGCGCAGTTCGTGCTGGACCTGGGCAGCACCACTTACCAGATCGAGCGCACCCGCGACGCCACGCTGCACTTGAATCAGTTCTACCAGCGCAATCACGAAACCCTCGGTGAGTTCCTGGCCCTGGGCAAAAGCGTGAAAGACGATTTGCCGGGCAAGTTCCAGTGCAATCCGCAGCAGACTGAACCGACGATCAACGCCCTGCTGGGGACCTTGAAAGGTGTCTCTGACTACCATTCGTTGACCGCCGAGCACCGGATTGAAGTGCGTCGTTATCTGTTGTGCCTGGATGACACCGCGAAGAAGGTGGGCAAGTTGCCAGGCCTGGATGCGCGTGAGAAGTCGGACCTGGACAAGTTGCGCAAGGACCTGACGGCGACCACCGAGTACGCGCCGTTCTGGGTGATCCTGGCGGTGGCACTGGCCTTGGGCCTGGGCACCATGGTGGGCTGGAAGCGTGTGGTGCTGACCATTGGTGAGAAGATCGGCAAGCAGGGCATGACGTATGCCCAGGGTATGTCGGCGCAGATCACCACGGCCAGCATGATTGGCCTGGCCAATATCTTCAGCTTGCCGGTTTCCACGACCCATGTGTTGTCTTCGGGTGTGGCGGGGACCATGGTGGCTAACAAGAGCGGGCTGCAAGGTGGCACCGTCAAGACCATTCTGATGGCTTGGGTGTTGACGCTGCCGGCGACTGTGGGCCTTTCGGCCGGGTTGTTCTGGTTGGCTTCCAAGGCTTTGGGTAGCTGACAGCTCTTGGGCTTGTGAAGAAGGTGCGACCTGTGAGGGTCGTGCCTTTTTTTATGGCTGGGGTTTGGGTGTATATCCGTTATTT
>NZ_JACAPM010000003.1:0-214776 GCF_013385695.1 Pseudomonas sp. D8002 | reverse complement strand
GCCCGCTCCCACAGAAAAGCAGCTCTGTTTTCGCTCTGGTTTTTGCTTTTGCTTTTAACACTCAAGCCGGCCGGGAGGCCGCTGTGCTTTTGCTTTTGATCTTAGGCACCCCGTCAACCACGATGGCCGGAGTGCGGGCATGCCGAGCCTAAGCGAGGCACCGAGTGGCGGGGCAAAGACCTTTTACTTTTGGCTGGGCCGGCATTCCGGGCGTTTGCCAAAAGTGACTCGCTGTAAGAGCGGAACCATAAGCCGCCGTTACCTAAATAACGGATATGCCCCCAAGCAACCGCTCAGCGCCCCCTAGCGAACAATCTTGTCCACCTGAATCCCCAGCTTCTTCAACCGATACCAAAAACTGCGCTCGGAAATCCCGATCTTCTGCGCCGCCGCAGCCTGCACCCCGTTGCTCTCCTGCAACGCAGCCATGATGTAAGCCTTCTCCACCTCAGCCAGCGCCGCATCCAGATCCTGCGGCACACCCGGCCCGTTGCTGAGTATCGCGCCCACCCCATCCTCAGCAGGCGTCGAAGCAAACAGATACGCCGGCAAATCAATATCCTCGATCACCGGCGTCGCCGCGACAATGGTCGCCCGCTCCACACAGTTCTGCAGCTCACGAATATTGCCCGGCCAGGAATACGCCGCCATGGCCTGCAACGCCTCGGGGCTGAAACCGGTGATGCGTTTGCCCGCCGTGGCACTCAAGGTCTGGGCAAAGTGCCGGGCCAGCGGCGCGATATCTTCCACCCGCTCACGCAAGGCCGGCAGCGGAATCGGAAATACGTTCAAGCGGTAGTAAAGGTCTTCACGAAACTCTTTGTTCGCCACCGCATCCAGCAAATTCTTGTTGGTGGCAGCGATCACTCGCACATCCACCTTGCGCTCGCGCGGGTCACCCACCGGCTCGATCACCCGCTCCTGCAAGGCCCGCAGGATTTTCGCCTGCAACGCCAACGGCATGTCACCCACTTCATCGAGAAACAACGTGCCCTTGTCGGCCTGCATGAAGCGCCCGACCCGATCCGCCACGGCGCCAGTGAAGGCGCCCTTGCGGTGGCCGAACATCTCGCTTTCCAGCAAACCTTCGGGGATTGCCGCGCAGTTGACCGCCACAAACGGCTTGTCGGCGCGGTTGCCGTGCTTGTGGATGGCGCGGGCGACCATCTCCTTGCCGGTGCCGCTTTCGCCCGTCAGCAGCACCGTAGCGTTGCTGTCGCGCACCGAGTCCACGGCGTGCAGCACGCGGCGGAACGCCGGGCTGTCACCCACCAGGCTGTCGAACTGCGCATGTTCATCCAACTCGGCACGCATGCGCGCGTTGTCGCGCATGATGTCGCGAAACTGCAGGGCCTTCGCCACCGTGATGTCCAGCTCGTCGATATCGAAGGGCTTGGCGATATAGTCGTAGGCGCCGTTGCGCATCGACTGCACCGCGTTTTTCACGGTGCTGTAGGCGGTCATCACGATCACCGGCAACTGCGGGTAGCGCACCTTGACTTCCGCCAGCAGCGCCGGCCCGTCCATGCCGGGCATGCGCCAGTCGCTGATCACCAGGTCGATGTCTTCCTGCTCCAGCACCTTGAGCGCGTGCAGGCCGTTGCCGGCGGTAAACACCTGGATCCCGCTCTGGCTCAAGGCCGACGAAAGCAAGTCACAGAGCTTGGGTTCGTCGTCAACTACCAATACGTTATGCGTCATCACCATCCTCATCATCGCCGTCGTCTGCACCCTGGGCCGGAATGTACAGGCTGAAGGTGGCGCCGGCATCTGTCTCGCTGACACATTCGATGCTGCCGTCATGACTTTCCATGATCGAGAACACTTTGGCCAGACCCAAGCCCGTGCCCGAGGCCTTGGTGGTGACGAATGGTGTGAAGATCCGCTCGATCATGTCCGGCGCAATGCCCTCGCCGGTATCGCCGATGCTGATCACCGTGTTGCCGCCCACGCTGTGGATGCCCAGGGTCAGGCGCCCGCCTCCGGGCATGGCGTCGATGGCGTTGAGAATCAGGTTCAGGCACGCCTGCTTGAGCTGCTTGGCATCGGCATAAATCGTCGCGCCGGGAGCCGCATCATCAATTTGCGCGTCGATGTTATGGGTCGCAAGCTCAGGCCCGCAGAAGCCGAGGATCTCCTCCACCACCGGGCGTGCCGCCTGCACGGTGCGCAGCGGTGCACTGGGTTTGGCGAAGTCGAGGAATTCGGTGATCAGGTCGTTGATCCGGCTGACTTCGCTGATCACGTATTCGAGGTGACGCTTGTCGGTTTCCGGCAAATCGGCGCGGCGATGCAGCAACTGGGTGGCCGTCTTGATAATGCCCAGCGGGTTGCGAATTTCATGGGCCAGGCCCATCGCGACTTCGCCCAGTGCATGCAGGCGGTCGCGGCGGCGCAGTTGCGCTTCCAGGTGATGCAACTCACCGAGGCGCTCGGTCATGTGGTTGAAGGTGCTGCTCAGTTGCGCCAGCTCGTCGCCGCCGCTGACCGCCACACGATGCTGATAGTTACCCGAGATCACCGCGCTGACGCCTTCGGACAGATCCCGCAATGGCCGGGTCAGGCGCTGGGACACCAGCATGCCCGCACCAAGGGACAACGCCGAGCTGAGCAGGAAGATCAACACGAACAGATTGCTCTGGTTCACCAGGCCCACCAGGCTGGTATGGCGCAGCAAGCCACTGAAGATCACCCCTTGCAGCTCGCCGGCATCGTTGAAGATCGGCCAGTACAAACCGCTGTAGTTGTTGGTGAATTGTTCGCTGGGTTGCTTGGTGCTGCGCAGCGCGGATTCGATACTCGAAGGAATCCGCGTGGGGTGATCGACGAAGCGCTGGGTGGAGAAAATCTCCGAAAACCCGGTGGGGTTGGCCAGGTACAAACGCAGGTCGAGGGAATGCACATCGGCCACGCTGGTCAGGAAACTGCTGTCCAGATAAGTGGCCACCAGCAGTTGATAATCGACGCCGTCCTCGCTGGTCTCGAAGGTGGACACCACAACCCCGGTGGTCACGCCACCCACCTGGACCGTCTGCAACACCGCATTACTGGCCAGGTTGATTTGCTTGACGATGTCATCGGCGGCGGTGGTAAACACGATTTTGTGGTCACTGCTGCGGATCAGCGCCACCACGTCGATGTCGGTGGCGGCGGCAATATCGGCGGTCAGCTTGTCGTGTTTCTCGGCCTGGCGCGACGACGGCGGTTTGGTATAGCGCAGGAACAGTTGGGCAACCCGGGCGTTGTCGTGGAGGATGTCGCCGATCTCGTCCTTGACGATCTTGGTCGACTCCTGCAGCCAGATGCGCACGTTGCTGTCGAAGATCTGCGACAACGTCGTGGCGGCCAGCTCCGCCGCGATCATCGTCGGAATTACCGTCACCAGCCAGAACGCCAACACCAGCTTGCGCTGGACGCTCCAACGCGAAATGGCAAAGGGGCGGGCTTTTTGGCGGGTCTTGTTGATCATCAGGTTTCGCTTATCGCAGCAGCCATGGCAGGGTCGGATCGATCCGGTCGGAGAAACACTTTTGCAACGAACAGCGCACGGTTGACCAGCCAGTTACGGTGGCGGAAAAACATGCTGTTGCCCTGGAACTCGCAGCCCAGCAGCAACTTGCTGGCATAGCCGGCCTGACCACATTCATATAACGCAATATCGTTGCGAATACAGTAGTCGATGTTGGTTAACCAACTGCGCACCGCCAGGCTGTATTCGCGACTGTAGTCACTGTCTTCGCCGAAAAACTTGTCAATCAGGCGATCCTGGTTAAACAGGATCAGGTTGAACGCCACCAGTTGCTCGTCCACCCAATAAAGCACACAGACCGCACGTTCCTTCAGCTGTTCAAGGATACCGGTGAAATAGCCCGCCGGCAGTCGCTCGAACTGCAGGTCGGAGCGTTCCAGGGTGGCCTCATACAGCGCCATGATGCGCGGCAGTACGTCGTCGATGTTGCGTCGCCACTCGACACGCGGCCCCGGCGCACGCAGTTTGCGGCGCAGGTCCTTGCGGGTGGCTTTGTCCAGGGAACCGAGGTAGGCGTCCACTGAACCAAAAGGGATCGGCAACAAGGCCGTTGGCAGGCTGGGCATGCTCTGGAAACCCGCGCCTAGGCAGCTGTTTGACCAGCCTTCGTCCCTGGTCGGTGCATCCTTGACCGCCACCAGCCCGACGCCGAACGTATCGGCATCCTGGCGCGCGGCGGCGAGTAACTGCGCAAGCAACGCCTCGCGCCCGGATTCGGCAACATGACTGGCGACACCCGCATTGCACTGTTCCGCCACCGGCGAGCCGATGGCATACAGGCCCAACTTCAAAACACCCGGCCACAGTCGCTCCAGGCGCTCGGTAAAGCGCTTGCCTACGCCTGACACGGTGGTATCCAGGCGATACCGCGTGATGAACGCCGGCGCGACCGCCACCAGCCTTGCATCGTCAAACACCGCGAGGTAGCGCCACTGAAAGTCATCAATAGCGGCGTTTTCCACGGCCACGTAATAGTCCCAATCCTCCAGGGCATCGGGAAAACAGTCGTTCCAGGCACTGCGTTCGATGGCCCGAATGGTCGAAAAGGCTTGGGCGGTGATCACGTCAAATCCTTAGGGTTCAAGCCAGCTGTCGATAATCTTCAGGTGCCTCTGTGGCGTGTGCGTGCTGCCCGACAAACTCGGCACTCAACTCGATCACCCGACGGTATTGCAGGTCGACGGTGATCATGTGGTAGCAGTTGTCCAGCAGGATCTTGGTCACGGGGCCGCCGAGATGGCGTTCCACGTAATCGGCGTTCCAACGGCTGGTGATGTCATCCTCGATGGAATGCAGCACCAGGGCCGGGGTCTTGATCGATGGCATGAGCTTCTTCACCACGGCATTCATCCAGTGCAACTCGCGCACCGTGACGCCCTCCATGGTCAAGAGACCCGCCTCGCTGCTCTCCCCTTCCTTCATCTGCCGCTCGACAATCGCCCGCAGGCGCTCGTTCTTGATGCCGTAGGGCGGCTTTTCAGTAAAGCGGAACAGGCGCACACCGAAGGGAATACGGATCAGCAAGGGCGTGATGAACGCCATCTTGTTGATGCTCCAGCCGTCGTACTTCAACGTCGTGGAGTACATCAGCAAGCCGGCAACCTGGCCGGGGAACTGCGACGCCACGTACATCGACATCACCGCGCCCATCGACAAGCCGCCGACGAATACCTGCTCGTGACGCTGTTTCACCGCGACGAAGGTCTTGCGCACGCCTTCGTACCAGTCCTGCCAGCCGGTGGCTTGCAGGTCGCTGTTGTCCCCGCAGTGGCCGGCCAGGGTCGGCACGTACACCGTGCAGTTACCGACCTTGGCCAACCCCTGGGCCACCCGACGGAGTTCCGTCGGGGTGCCCGTCAGGCCGTGGATCAACAGGATCCCAATCGGACCGCTACCGAGAACGAAGCCGGCATCACCTTCACCGAGGTCGATCTCGTGGCTGCTCACCGTTTGGTCGCTCGCACAAGCAGTTGCTCGAGCAGCTTCAGGCCCAGGTCGATTTCCGGGTAGCTGATTTCCAGCGACGGTGCCAGGGTGATCACGTTCTTGTAGTAGCCGCCCACGTCGAGGATCAGGCCGAGTTTCTGACCGTCAACCACCATGTCGCCCTTCATGCCTTCCTCGACCATGTAGTCCAGGGTCGCCTTGTCCGGAGTGAAGCCGTCCGGGCCGCAGATTTCGCAGCGCAGTGCCAGGCCCAGGCCGTCGACGTCGCCGATGATCGGGAAGCGCTTTTGCAGCTCTTGCAGGCCGGCCAGGAAGTATTTGCCCTTGGCCATGACCATCGCGCCGTAGTCGACTTCGCTGGTCATCTTGAACATTTCCAGGCCTACCGCGGTGCCCAACGGGTTGGACGCGAAGGTGGAGTGAGTGGAGCCTGGCGGGAAGATCTTAGGGTTGATCAACTCTTCCTTGGCCCAGATGCCGCCCAGCGGGTTCAGGCCGTTGGTCAGCGCCTTGCCGAAGACGATCACGTCCGGCTTGACGTCGAAGTGTTCGATCGACCACAGCTTGCCGGTACGCCAGAAGCCCATCTGGATTTCGTCGACAACCATCAGGATGCCGTGCTGGTCGAGGACCTGTTTGAGCTCGCTGTAGAAGTTCATCGGCGGGATCACGTAGCCGCCGGTGCCCTGGATCGGCTCGACGTAGAAGGCGGCGTATTCGCTCTGGCCGACTTTCGGGTCCCACACACCGTTGTATTCGGTTTCGAACAGACGGGCGAACTGCTGCACGCAGTGGCTGCCGTATTCTTCCTTGGTCATGCCTTTAGGGCCGCGGAAGTGGTACGGGAACGGGATGAAGTTGGCGCGCTCGCCGAAGTGGCCATAGCGACGACGGTAGCGGTAGCTCGAAGTGATCGACGAAGCGCCAAGGGTACGGCCGTGGTAGCCGCCTTCGAAGGCGAACATCAGGCTCTTGCCGTTGGTGGCGTTACGCACCACTTTCAGGGAGTCTTCGATGGACTGCGAACCGCCCACGTTGAAGTGCACACGACCGTCGAGGCCGAATTTTTTCTTGGCGTCGACTGCAATCATTTCCGACAGCTCGATCTTGCCTTTGTGCAGGTACTGGCTGGCGATTTGCGGCAGGGTGTCGATCTGCTGTTTCAGCGCGTTGTTCAGGCGCGGGTTGGCGTAACCGAAGTTAACGGCCGAGTACCACATTTGCAGGTCGAGGTAAGCCTGGTCTTCGGTGTCCCACACGTAGGAGCCTTCGCAACGGCTGAAAATGCGCGGCGGGTCGATGTAGTGAACGGTGTCGCCGTAGGAGCAGTACTTGGCTTCTTTATCCAGAAGAACCTGGTCTTCTGCGGTAGCGATGCGGATATCAGACATGGTGGAAGAGTTCCTGATTGTCGGAAGAGGTGCTGAAGGAGGTGGCGTTGGCGGCGATGCCCTGAGGCAGCTTGGCCAGCAATGCCGGCAGTTCGGCGAAGGTGTCGAACCGCGCGTAAGGGATGTTGTTGGTTTCGCAGTAGTCGGCCAGGCTGGCCTTGGCGAAGACGAAGTCGGCGGTGGAGGCCACGCACATGTCGGACTTGCCGTCGCCGATCACCAGCACGCGCTTGTTGCGCGGCGTGGACTTGCACTTGCAGTTGCCGGAGGCGGCACGGCAGGCGTCGCTGGCATACGGGAAGTCGATGCGCCAGCTGTTCTGGTCGACCTGGCGCAGGCGGTTGGCGAGGATCGGCAGCAAGGTCACGTAGTTGCGCGACAGAATCCGCGCGATGCCTTGTTCGATGCCATCGCTGACCACTTCAATGGAAGCGCCCAGGCCCATGACGTGGTCGACGAAGTCCGGGAAGTCCGGATCGATCTCGACGCTGTCGAAATACGCCAGCAACTCGGCCGGGGTCGCCTTGATCAGCGCCAGTTGACGGCTCAGGCATTCGCGCGAACCGATGTGCCCATCCAGCCATTCCTGCTCGATGGTTTCCCACTCGGGGCCGGCGAAGCGTTGGAGGACGTTGTCGATGACGTCGGTAGGAGTGATAGTCCCGTCGAAGTCACACACGATATGCCAGTGGATCATCTGCATTTACCTATGAAGTAGGAGCGCGCTGTTGCGCTTGCAGGGGATAGAGCATGGAGTGTGCCAAGTGCCACCAACCCCTGTTTTCAAAGGGTTTGGCGTGTATCGGCGTGTGGTTGTGTCGGAACTTGCTACAATTTTTGTAGCTTGCTACAACCTAGATGAGTGCTTGCCTAAGGCAGGGCGTTTGCGCGTTCATGCGCGCATGTTCACAAAAGGAAATGGCTCCATGTTCAGGGTTACTTTTGCTGTATTCACCGGTTTGCTGGGGCTGTGGGGCGTTTGCGGCGCTGCGCTGGCGGACGGAATTACCGGTGAAGCCGGCGCAGGCGTCAGCTATCAGCCCCACGATCCCACGGGCAGCCGCTACGAAACGCGGCCGATCCCGTATTTCGACCTGGATTGGGGGAGTGTCAGCCTGGGTTCCGACGATGGGCTGACCTGGAGTGCGCTCAATACCAACGGTTTTACCGCGGGGCCCTATATCAATTACCTGCCGGGGCGCACGGCCAATGGCTCGTTGCGTGGGTTACGCGATGTTTCGGACATGGCCGAGATCGGCGGTTTCATCCAATACGCTCCGGCTGAGTTCTGGCGGGTGTATGCACAGGTGGGCCAGGCCGTGGGCGGGGCGCGTGATCAAAGCGGGGTTGTGGGGAAGCTCGGCGGCGAATTGGGTTATCCGTTGGGGAGCGGCATTATCGGCAGCACCGGCCTGATGGCGCACTTTGCCGATGCCCGCCAGGCGCAGACGTTTTTCGGGGTGGATGCCAATGAGGCTGCGGCCTCGGGGTTTCGGCCGTATAACGCCAGTGCCGGGTTTCAGAACCTGACGCTGACGCAGAGTTTTGAGTTTCCTTTGGATGCGAAGTGGTCGCTGTTGACCAGTGCCAGTTGGATACACCTGGTGGGGTCAGCGGCCAATAGCAGCATCGTCAAGGAGACCGGGGATGTGAATCAGGGGCAGGTGCAGACGGCCATCAGCTATAAGTTTGATTGAAGCAACAGCAAAATCAAAGGCGGGCACGCTCCAAATGTGGGAGCGGGCTTGCTCGCGAAGGTCGTTAACGATGACTCGGGCATCCTGATTCAACGCGGCGCCCTCTGGTTCTTCGCGAGCAAGCCCGCTCCCACATAAAGCGGCTCTGCTTTTGCTTCTAACACTCAGGTCGGCTGCTTTTGATTTTTATCTGACAGCCCCATTCAGCCCTTGGCCTCACTGATAATCTGCCGAATCGCCCCGACAAACGCCTCAGCCGGCTGCCCACCACTCACCGCGTACTGATCGTTGAACACGATGGTAGGCACAGAAGTCACCCCGCGAGACACCCACAACTGCTCCTGCTCCCGCACCTCGGCGGCATATTCGTCCGAAGCCAGAATTTCCTCTGCCCGCACACGATCCAGCCCAACACCCTCGGCAATCCCCGCCAACGTCCCGTGATCAGACGGATCCTGCTGGTCAGTGAAATACGCCTTGAACAATGCTTCCTTGAGGTTGTACTGCAACCCCTCAAGCCCCGCCCAATGCAACAGACGATGGGCATCAAACGTGTTGTAGATACGACTCTGCCCGTCCGTACGAAACGCAAAACCCAACTCCGCCCCCATATCACGAATCCGCGCCCGGTTAGCCTGGGACTGCTCAGCCGTGGAACCGTACTTTTCAGTGATGTGCTCGGTAATGTTCTGCCCTTCGGCAGCCATGTTGGGGTTCAGCTCAAACGGCTGGAAATGAATCTCGGCCTGCACCTCCGGACCCAGTTGGTCCAGGGCCTCGGTCAAGCCACGCAGGCCAATGATGCACCAGGGACACGACACGTCGCTGACGAAATCGATTTTCAGGGGAGTACTCATGACTAGGCAACCTCGCTGGCATTACACGCCGGAAAGATCCCACGATACACCCCGTCAAGCCCCTACAAAACCTTCGCAGGCGCCACCGGGTCGATTTGCGCCCAATGCGCCGCATCCTGACGATGCTCTTGCAAATAGGGCAAGACCGCCGCCAGCAACGGCGCCTTGAACGCCTCCTGGAAGCGATGGGCCAGCCCCGGAATCAGCCGCAGCTGGCTGCCCTGGATATGCGCCGCCAGGTGCACCCCATGCATCACCGGCAACAACGGATCGGCCGTGCCATGCACCACCAGCGTCGGCACCCGCAGTTGATTGAGCAACGGCACCCGGCTCGGTTCGGCAAGGATCGCCATGATCTGGCGCTTCACACCGTCAGGGTTGAACGCCCGGTCGTACGACTGCGCCGCCTGCTGCAACAGCACCTTGCGATCATCCTTCACATAAGGACTGCCCAGCGCCGCGAGCAGGTCGGCCTGTTGTTCCAGGGCCACTTCACGATTGGGCGCGCTGCGGCGCGACAACAGTTGCACCAGCGCCGCACTCGGTGCCGGCAGGCCTTCGGCGCCGGAGCTGGTCATGATCAGCGTCAGGCTTTCCACCCGTTGCGGCGCCATGGCCGCCAGGTGCTGGGCGATCATGCCGCCCATGCTCGCGCCCAGCACGTGGAACTGCTGAATGTGCAAGCCGTCCATCAAGCCCAGTGCGTCATCCGCCATGTCGGTCAGGGTGTAGGGCGCCGCCACCGGCAGACCGAGCTTGTAGCGCAGCACTTCGAAGGTCAGGTTGGCGCTGGCCGGTGCCTGGCGCCAGGTGGACAGCCCGACATCACGGTTGTCATAACGAATCACCCGAAAGCCCTGCTCACACAGGGCCACCACCACTTCGTCCGGCCAGTGGATCAACTGCCCGCCCAGGCCCATCACCAGCAGCAAGGCCGGGTCGGAGGCACGACCAATGCTCTGGTAGGCCAGGCTCACCTGTTCCAGATCAACCCGTTCAGTCGGGACATTCACATCACATCGAGAAGCCGCAAAGGACGGCAGGCCGAATAACAGAGCGGCCATGAAAAACAACACGCGCATGAAAAACACCGAAACGCAGAACCCCAGTAGAGCGCGAGTCTGATGAACTTTGTACAAGCGCGCTGCCACAGTTCAGTGACAGTTTGATGAAGGGCGCCCAACGGTCATCCGCGTATCTATCTATCACCTCACGCCCTGGCCCCGCCTTTTTAATGGTGCATTCACCGGCAAGCCCGGTCTCACCAGAGCATGAACACACCATCATGAGTGACCTCACCCTACTTCCCCCGTCTGCCACCCTGAGCGACTTCGCCTCACCGTCGCTTCCAGGCCAGGCCCGCCTCCAGGACCAGAGCCTGTCCCTGCAAGCCTCAGCGCGCTGGCGCGAAAGCCAACAGGAGCTGCATCAACTGATTGCCCAGGCACCCGGCGTGCGCGACTCCATCGAACAACTGCTCACAGAGCATTGGCAACTGGGCGCCGCACCGGTCGGCCTGGGATTTCTCAAGACCGAAGATCACGACGAGCACTTCGTCAGCCTGGTGGATGCCTGGGGATTTATCTGCCAGTTTCCAGACATCTCCCCCAACCTGGATGCCCGCAGCACCGTGGTCGGCCTGGCGTCCCACCGCCTGTCAGCCCTCACGCCCGTGCAATTGCTCAAGCGGCTCCAGGCACTGGGCCTGGGGAAACTGCTCAGCGCCCGCTGGGAAAACTATTGGAGTACCCGGGCGCCGGGTACGCCGTTGTCCCGTCGCGAGCGGGCGGCACAACTGTACTGCCAGCATTTCGAGGCCTGCGGGCAATCGGCCTATGCCCAGGGAAGGCTGGGTGCCCAACAACTGATCTCGTTGCAGACAGTGCTCAACCCGGTCACCACCCCCAATGGCGTACGCCCCGTCGAGACCTGCCAGCTGGCGTTGCTGCTGCCCGACCAGAGCAAGGTCAAATTGGCTGGCGCCTGGGTCATCTCCGTGGGCCAGGAGCCGCTGTTGACACAAACCCTGTACCTGCCCTGCCGGCAACCCGGCGTGATGGTCTTCAGCCAACGCCGCGACATGGAGCAGTGGCTGGTCGCAGCGCATCAGCAACTGATCCCGCCGGACGTCGCGGCTGACGCTGTCACCGTCGAATACAGCTCGCGCACCGAACCCCTGGAGCACGGCATTCTGGACCTGTTGTCGCACCTGCACGCGGCTCAGCTGGAAAGCCTGCGCAACCGTCATCGCAATGGCAGTGACCTGGCCCGTTACGCCAGCCATGCCCTGGATGATGCCGACCGCCTGGACAGCCAGCGCCGGGAAATCCCGATGCTTATCGCACCGCATCAACCGGCAGCTACGCCCGGCCCGGACGCTGACGACCTGCCTCCTGCCCTGCCCTTCGGCCACCTCAGCGCCGACATTGCCCTGGGCCAACGCTGGGCCGCGATCAGGCTGCAACGCAGCGCACTGGAACGCTTCCTGGGCGATGGCCCTGAGCAAACCGCCCGGCTGGTGCAGTTGAAGGGTTTGATGCAAGCGCTGAAAGACGCAGAGCAGGCCGGCAATGATGCCGCCAGCGGCCTGCTGGCCAAAAAAGCTGCCCTCGATCAACTTGAGCTGCGGCAAAAACCCAATCCGGACTATGACGCGCTCTACCAGGCGCGGCTCGCCGCCCTGCGCGCCGAGGGCGCCATCCAGCATGCGCTCCAGCAGATCAGCGATGAAGAACACGGCCTGCTCCTGGCCGTCACGGAACACCCCGCGGCCCCGGAACGCCGCCCGGCTGTCGCGGTGACCCGCCTGATCCTCTCCAGCCGTGACCCAAGGGAAGGTTCCGAGGAACTGACAGGCCTGTTGCTCATCACCCAGACCAGCGCGCTGACCTCTTCGGCGCCCCACAGCCTGTTGCTGTACTGGCCCGGCAATGCAGGGGGCCTGCAGCGTTTCGAATCCCGCCAAGCCCTGGAACACTCGCTGTTCAAGCTGTCGAGCGAAGCGCAGGACGTCACCCTGCAATTGTCGCTGCTCACCGGCGACCCGATTGAATACTCGTTGCAACAGCAGCTGTACGCCAGCGAACAACAGGCGTATGCGCTGATCTCCCTCTTCCCGGTGCCTCCGTTCGGCCAGGAGCGAACCGAAGGCCTGGACAGACTCAAAGAGCAAACCCTGTTTACCCTGCAAACCCCGGTGTGCCCGGCGCGGGAACTGGCGTATGGACAACTGCTCGAGCAACAACGCAGCAGCACCCTGGCCGGGGCACTGCCTGGGGAGTTGAGCCAGTTGCCGGCAGATGAACGCCTGGCGCTCAAGCACCTGATACACGCGCAGATCAGCGCCCTGCATCGCTCGCAGCGACTGCTCGAGCGCGAGCTGGAACCCTTCGACGACTTCGGCCAGCGCCGCCTGGACCAACGCCTGCGCGAAGACTTCCAGCTTGAACACACCTGGTCGGTGCAACTGGACCTGCCCGATACGGTCAGCCAGGAGCGCGAATACCTGTCCGAATACGCGGGCCCGGGTACACCGTTCAAGTATGTGACGGTGCCCAGTACCCGCCGCAGCACCCTGTCATTGTTGCAACTGGCCCAGCAAAACATCGACCCGACGCTGGCCCAGCGCCTGACCTACATGAAGCTCGATGTCTCCGGCCCCAATGCCCCTGAAACCACCCGGCTGACCACCGGCCTGTCCCTGGAATACCTGAAGACCCTGGTCAAGGAGCTGGACCTCGCCGGAGCCTACGAAAGCTTGATCACCCGCACCTTCCTCGGTGATCCCGCGGCGGCGCCTTTCACCACGCAGCACCGTCGCGAATGCCTGACCGAGCCGCTGCGCCTGATGCTCATGCTGCAGGGCAAACGCGCCCGGGCCCTGGGGCGATTCGACGACAACGATCTGCGGCTGCTGAACATCGCCATCGACGCCGACAACGCGGATGCCTGGCAGGTGGAAGACAAGAAAATCGTGCTGTTGCCGGCCACGCTGAGTGCGGGCGGTGAAGATACCGACTTCGGTCCGACCACCCTGTCAGGGGTCACGTTTATTCAGGAACAAGTCTCCGGCCTGACCCTGCTGTACCTGCCGAACAGCCCGGACAACCAGGACCTGCGGCGCTACGCGAGCCTGGAACTGGCCCGCAAGGCGCTCTACGACCTCAGCCTGGTCAGCGGCATGAGCGCCTACCTGGCCGGCCTGGCCATCAAGGGCGACACCGCCGCCCACCTCGCCCGGATCGCCCAGGCCCAGCAACGGAATTTTGATCCGGTCTTTGCCGTCGGAACCCCGTGGCCGGCCACCACCTCGCTGGCCGCCCATTTGCTGAACGCCCATATGGGCCGCGTCATAGAAGCGCACCGCGCGACCTCGCGCTCCAACGCGGCCTTGTTGCTGGAGCAGAATGCGCTGCGCGCCGGGCTGATCTTCAACTACCTGAAAATCGCCCTGGGGCTGGTGCCTTTCGTGGGTTCGGTCGTCGCGTTGTATGACGCCTGGTCCAGTGCCAACCTGGCCACTGCTGCGTTCCTGCGCGGGAACGTCGGCCATGGCCTGGCCGAGGTCGAGGCGGTGCTGTTGTCGCTGATCGACTGCGCCATGGACATTCTGCCGGGCAGCCTCGCCCTGCCGATCAACGCCCGCGCTGCCACGCGCCAGCGTCAATTGCGCCATCTGGCCAGCAGCGCCGCCAGCCTGCACCTGCCCTCGGTCACCCAGGCTCGGCGGGCGGCACAGCGTTTCGCCGGTTATGAATATGAAGGAGTGATCTCGCTGGCCGGGCTGCAACCGCAGACCCACGGTTTTTATCGCAATGTGTACCGGCATACCGAAGGCGACTTCATCGTGCGGCGCGGGCGCATCTATCAGGTTGAGCTGGCCGGCGATCCCCTGGACTGGCGCCTGAGCCCGACCCGCAGCAAAACCTACAAGCAGCCGATTGCCCTGGATGAAAACGGCGAATGGGACACTCACTACGGCGTCTACGGCAGCGCATTCAAGGGCGGCCTGGCGGGTGGCGGCAGCGTGCTCGGGCATATGGCCGAAGTGCTTGATCCGATCTGGCCCCAGTCGATCCGTGATTACTTGCCACGCTGGTGGACCGACCGCGCCCTGCGCCGCCAACAGGCGCTGGCCAACAGTATCAACAGCCGCGAAGACCTGATTGCGCTCTCCATTAACCGAACCGAAGAACTGATGGCCCGCACCGACAGCGCAGGCCCGGCGATCCGCAGATCCTTCGAGCAGGACATCGAACTGTACAGCCGCCAGTATCAGGAACTGACGGAGTTCGTGCCCTTTACCAGCGGCAACCGCCAGCGCGCGATCAGAGAGGACATGAGCCGCAATGCGGCGCGCCTGACCCTGACCACCCTGAACCGGGCGCGCTATCACTTCAAGCAGATCGAGGCACGGGTCCTGGAGCTTGAAACCCATAACATGACCGCTATCTCCCCCGAGGTTTTCGACACCTTGGCAATCGTTCCCGCCATGCTGGAGATCCTGCGGCAGCGTAAAAGGATCAGCAGCGAGATTCTGCGTGACCTGGACCGGATCGATGCCGACTTTTCCCAGTTCAACCGCTGGTTCGATCAGGTTACCGATGCCGCCCACCGTACCCGGCTAAGCCCGATGCTGGAGCAATTCCGACGTACGCTCAATGACAGCTACCGCACGCACCTGAAATTCTTACACCGCTTCGATACCCTTGAGACTTACCCCGAAGTTGCCGAGCTGTCTTGGTTCTACTTGCGGGCCCAGGCCCGGGACAGCTACGCCAAAGTCAACCGGGCATGGGCTTCGCATTTTGAACTGCCCAACGCCAGCGCCAACATCACACAGCGGCGCAAGGTGCTGGAAGACTGCATACAGGCCTATGAACAATTCCGGCTGACCATCCGCACCTGGAACCTCGGTTACCCGCAGCATTTCGACCAGGCGCAACTCAGTGCGTTTTTCGTCGACATTGACCAGATGATCGAACTCGCCCGCCGGGCCATCAAGGAGTCGCCGGCAAGCCGCCCACCGGCCGGGCAACCTGTACGGCGGGTATTCGACACCGAGGACAATATTTCCCTGGTGGGCACCGAGAGCATCGACCCACAAACCCAAGCCACCACTTACCAGGTTGAGAGCGCCAGCGGGCGCGTCGAGACCTGGGTGAAGGGCCCCGGCGGCAAGTCCCGGCTCAAGGACAATGCCGCCTCGGAACCCGCGCCGCCGGAGTCCAACGTCAAGCCGTTCGTGGTGAGCGAAGCCAGGGCTCGCCTGGACAACGTCGGGCTGTACGAAAGCCGCGCCACCGCCTACACCGAGCAAAAAATGCTGCCGGTGGACCTCGAACACCTGCTGGTCAGCGAAGCGGCCGAGTTGAACCTGCGGGCCAATCGCCTGGAACGCCTGGACCCCACCGAGGACCTCGTGCGCCAACTGCGGGCCAAGGCCGCGGAGCTGACCATCAAGGGCCGCAACCTGCGAATCCGCCAGACCCTCGCCAGCAAAACCCCTACCGAAGGTTATCTGGACTACCTTCGCGAACAACGGGTGGTGGAGATTCGCAAGGGCGAACCGGCCCGCAACCTCAATGAAGGCAAGAAAGGACGGGCGGATTTTCTTCAGGAATACGTGATTCAGGACCTGACACAAACGCCGCCCGCCACCCTGTGGTACGCGCACTTTCATTACGACAAGGCCGGGGCGCAGTTCGACGAGTTCATCAAGGCCCACTTGAAGATTCCCGAGCAGCGCAACCTGGGCCTGCAATGGCAAGTCGCCCAGGCGCAAGCCGGGGCCGCGGTGGACCCTATCTGGCGCGGCAATATCGGGCGAGCGCTGGCCACCCGGCACTTTGCCGGGGTGTGAGGCGGCGGGACTTGAGCACGACGGTCGACAGGCCTATCAACATGAGACAAACTCAACCGATCCGAATTTGTCACAAGTTATATTCATGGAGACCCCGTGCTCGAAATCCGCCATCTCAAGACCCTGCACGCCTTGCGCGAAGCCGACAGCCTGGTGGAGGCCGCTGAGCGCCTGCACCTGACGCAATCAGCACTCTCCCACCAGTTCAAGGAACTGGAAGAGCGCATGGGCATGCAGTTATTCGTGCGCAAGACCAAGCCGCTGCGCTTCACCAGCGCCGGCCTGCGCCTGCTGCAACTGGCGGACGCCACCCTGCCCTTGCTGCGCGGTGCCGAACGCGACATCGCGCGCCTGGCCGGCGGCACGGCCGGGCGTTTGCACATGGCCATCGAGTGCCACAGTTGCTTCCAGTGGTTGATGCCGACCATCGACCAGTTCCGCGATGCCTGGCCGGAAGTCGAGCTGGACCTGGCCTCCGGCTTCGCCTTCGCGCCGCTGCCGGCCTTGGCCCGTGGCGACCTGGACCTGGTGGTGACCTCGGACCCGCTGGAGCTGCCGGGCATCACCTATGTACCGCTGTTCACCTACGAAGCCATGCTCGCCGTGGCCAACCAGCACCCGCTGGCGAACAAGCCGTACATCGTGCCCGAAGACCTGATCAGCGAAACCCTGATCACCTACCCGGTGGAGCGGGATCGCCTGGACATCTTCACCCGCTTCCTGGAACCGGCGGATGTAGAACCGGCCCAGGTGCGCACCTCGGAACTGACGGTGATGATGATGCAGTTGGTGGCCAGCGGTCGCGGCGTGTGCGGCATGCCCCATTGGGCGCTGCATGAATACAGCTCCCGGGGGTATGTGAAGGCCAAGCGGCTGGGGGAGAAAGGTTTGTTTGCCACGCTGTACGCCGGGATTCGCGCCGACATGCTGGACGCGCCGTACATGCGTGATTTTCTGCTGACGGCCAAGGACACCTCGTTTTCGACCCTGGACGGCGTCAGCGCCGTTCGCTGACCTGTAGCGGATACCTGTGGCGAGGGAGCTTGCTCCCGCCGGGCTGCGCAGCAGACCCAAAAATCCTGGGGCCGCTTCGCCCCCCAGCGGGAGCAAGCTCCCTCGCCACAAGATCAGGCAGGGATCAGAGAGGCGCGGTAGAACGGCAGAATCAAATCCCGGGTCAGCGGCGCAAGCTGCAAACCGCCGTCGCCCGCCGGGTCGATCCAGCACACCTCTTCAATCTCGGCAGCCGGTGTCACAGGCACGTCGATGTGCACTTGGAACAATTCGGCCTGCACCACGAACCCCGGCTCATTCGCCGCCGGCGCCGAGAACTGCCCAAGGTACACAGCCGCCTCCGGATCAACTCGCAGGCCCAGTTCTTCGTGCAGCTCACGGGCCAAAGCCTCTGCGGGTTGCTCGCCGGCATCGATCTTGCCGCCCGGCTGCATGAAGGCCTGGGTGCCGCGCTTGCGTACCAGCAGGGTCTGGCCGTCGCTGCCGATCAGCAGGGCGGCGGCGATGCGAATGGTGGAGGTCATGAAAAGGTCGCCTTGAATACAAAGGCGCAAGGATCCCATGAACCGGTCTCACCCCGAAAGCAGTGCCTCATCCGGCTCCTTGATGAACACGCTGTACTTCGCCCCTTCCATGGCCTCGAACGCAATCAGCTTGTCCACCAGCGGCAGGTTCAACACCTTGCCGGCGTTGAGCAGCAGCATGCCGTTGTCGGCGTTGAGGTTGCGCGCCAGCACCATGCCTTCGGCCAGTTCGCGGGTGGTCAGGACCTTTACCGACGGGTCGCCCAGGGTCACGTCGCTGAGGAACGCGGCGCAGGCCTGGATGAAGTCCTCGACCATGTCCGGGTCGTAAAGGCGCCCGGCGTATTTGCGGATGTAGAGCAGCGCTTCGTCACTGTTCATCTGCCGCTCAAGGATCAAGCCGCGTTGCAGTTCGATGAAGTCCACCGCCAGTTTCAACAGGCGCGAACCTACAGGTATTGCTTCGCCCTTGAGGTGGTCGGGAAAGCCGCTGCCGTCCCAGCGTTCCTGGTGATGGCGGATCAAGCGTGCCGCGTCTTTCATCGGTTCCAGGGTCATCAGCAACGATTCGCTCTGGGCCGGATACGCCCGGTACCGCTCACGGTAGGTGCTGTGCAGCAGGTCGCTGGGAGAGACCATCATGTTGTCGCTCCAACTCAACTTGCCGATGTTGTAGAGCGCGGCGGCCATGGTCAGGTCGCGATTGCTGGCCTCATCCAGGCCGCGGCCGTGGCACCAAGTGCGCACCAGCTCGATGATCTGCCGGTTGGTTTGCTTGGCTCGGGGCAAGCGCAGGTTGGCCAGCAGCGAGAACACTTCGGTGCCGGTGGCGTAGCTGTGTTTGAGTTCTTCGTAGGCCAGGTCGAGCATGTCAGCGGTTTGCTGCAGCTCGCTGGTGCGTGAGGCCACGCGTTTTTCCAGGCTGGCGTTGAGTTGCTTGAGTTCGTCGTTCTGCTGGCGGGTCAATTGCTCCAGGCGCAGGCGCTCACGCTCGGAGTGTTGATGGGCCAGGGATTGCCGCAACGCCAGCAGCAGTTCTTCGTCTTTCCAGGGTTTGCTCAGGTAGCGGTAGATCTGCCCTTCGTTGATGGCCTTGATGATCAGCGTCAGGTCGGTTTCACCGGTCAGCAGGATGCGCACGGTGTGCGGGTAATCATGGTGGATCTGCGCAAGCAGGGTGGCGCCGTCCATGTCCGGCAGGCGCGCGGCACTCATCACCAGGTCGACGGGTTGCTGCGCCAGAATCGCCAGCGCGTGAGCGGCGTCGGTGGCGCTGCATAATTCAAAGGGTTCCAGGCGCAGCAACTGCGTCAGGCGGTCCAGCACGTCCGGGTGTGCGTCAATCAACAGCACCACCGGACGGTCGGGATTTGCGAAGGTCACTGACTCTCCCATGGGGCACCTCGTATAGCGTCGATGTGCGTGTCCTACGGTCAAGGTAACAGCCTCCTGGCCATTACCCAGCAGTTTAGTCGGTTTTTCTTTGCAGTGATGGCCTTGCGACATCACTTCGTCAGATAGGCATAAAAAAGGGCCACTTCATTGAATGAAGCAGCCCTGAGGTAACGCGCGGTGCATCACGCCTCGGCGGTTTTACCGGCCGAACCAAACGACGCAAATCGCTTGTTGAAGCCGGCGATGCGGCCTTCGGACTGGGTCTTGCGCTGTTGGCCGGTGTACACCGGGTGCGAGGCACTCGACACGTCCAGGAGTACGTAGGGGTAAGTGTTGCCGTCGCTGTGTTGTTGCGTACGGTCGGTTTCCACGGTGGAACCGATCAGGAAGAAAACGTCGGCGGCGGTGTCATGGAACAACACGGTGCGGTAGTCGGGGTGGATACCAGGTTTCATAAGGCCTCCGGGGCGTCTGGGTGAACATCAAGTGTTATACAGTAACACAAATGATGCACCCAAACGAGAACCGATTGCAATAAGAATAGACCCCAAGCTTCTATGCGGCTTCCTGAAAGTCCATTTCCGGGGGCTGCCGGGAGAAGCCCCGCGTCAGGAAACCCAGGTACACCAGGCCAATCGCCAACCAGCTCAGGCCCAGGTAAATCGCCAGGTGATCAAGGCTGACCATCAACCACAAATCCGCCACCAGGCCGATGGTCGGGAACACCAGGAACAGCACCAACTCCCGCAAACCGCGCTGCTTGGCACCGATCCAGTAGTGGAAGATCACCGACAGGTTCACCAGGCTGAAAGCCAGGAACGCACCGAAGTTGATGAACGAGGTGGAGGTGGTGACGTCCAGTCTCAACGCCAGTAACGCAACCACCGCACACAGCAGGATGCTGTTGACCGGCGTACCGAAGCGCGCGTGCAAAGTACCGAAGAACGACTTGGGCAACACCCCGTCGCGGCCCATCGCAAACAGCAACCGCGAACCGCTGGCCTGCGCCGACAGCCCCGAGGCGAACTGGCCGACGATCAGGCCGATCAGGAAGATCGACACAAACAGGTCGCCGCCAATGTTGCGGGCAATCTCGTAGGCGGCAGAATCCACGTCGGTGAACTCGAACGATGGGTGGGCGATCTGCACGAAGTACGACACACCGACGAAGATCAGCCCGCCGATCAGGGTGATCAGCATGATCGCCCGGGGAATCGTGCGGCGCGGGTCGCGGGTTTCTTCGGTCAGGGTGCTGACCGCGTCAAAGCCCAGGAACGAATAGCAGGCGATCGCCGCACCGCTCATGATCAACGGCATTTGCATCTGGCCGTTGAAGAACGGGGTGATGGTCCACAGCGGCTTGCTCGCATCACCGCCGATGTAGTGGATGCACAGCGCGACGAAGGCGACCAGCACCAGGAACTGCACCAGCATCAGCAAGGCGTTGATGCCGTTGGCAAGTTTCAGGCCGATGATGTTGATCACACTGGTGACCCCGATAAACGCCAGTACCCAGACCCATTGCGGCACGGCCGGGAAAGCCGAATGCAGGTAGGCCGCGCCGATCAGCCAGATGGCCATGGGCAGGAACAGGTAGTCGAGCAACACCGCCCAACCGGCGATAAACCCGAGCTTGGGGCTGATGGCCTTGCGCACATAGCTGTAGGCAGACCCGGCCACCGGGAACGCCGAGGCCATGCGGCCGTAGCTCATGGCGGTGAAGAACATCGCCACCAGGGCGGCCAGGTAAGCGGCCGGGACCATGCCGGCGGTGGATTGCGCCAGGATACCGAAGGTGCCCAGGACAATGATCGGTGTCATATAGGCGATGCCAAACAGCACCACCGACCCTAACGACAGGGTGCGTTGCAAACGAGCCATGAGCGATTCTCCGCGCAATTATTAGATTTATGGCAGAACTGAAGTCGGTGCAGCGAACGCAATAATTTTTATGGTTGAAGAAGCTTTTTGGTGAAATGCAGCTTCTGTGGCGAGGGGGCTTGTCCCCCGTTGGGCTGCGAAGCGGCCCCAGAAAAAGCGGGAGCGCTTCGCACTCCAACGGGGGACAAGCCCCCTCGCCACAACAGCATCCTTGCCACGAGACCCGTGTCAGGGTTTGGGGATCAACAATTCCCGCGTCCCGTCCTCGCGCTCAATCACCTCCCCCGGCAATTTCAAGCGCTGGTCATCCAGGTAGCGATAGTCCTGTCGCGCCGCCGCCAGTTGCCCCAGGTCCAGTTCAACGCGGAACTGCCCTTCCCCGCGCCCGGCTTCAAACAGCAAGCTGCCGAACGGGTCGACCAGCGCACTGCCACCGGCGAACATCAGGCCGTCGTCGCCCTCTTCCACCCGGTTGACCATCAGCGCGAACGCCTGGTTTTCCTGGGCGCGGGCCATGATCGCAGTGCGGTGGGTGGGGCCGTACGGGTCCATGTTGCCGTTGGTGACGATCAACACTTCAGCGCCCAACTGCGCCAGGGCCCGGGCGGTTTCCGGGAATTCGATGTCGTAGCAGATCAACAGGCCAACTCGCACGCCGTTCCACACGCAGGTGGCGTAGCGGTCACCCGGGGTGAAGACGCCGCGGTCCGAGGCCCACAGGTGGGTCTTGCGATAGCGCAGGGCGATGCCGTCCGGGGTGATCATCAAGGTGGTGTTATAGAATTGGCCCGCGTCGCTCTCGGCCATGCCGATCACCACGGCGATATTGCGCGCACGGGCGGCCTGGATAATCGCCTGCACGGTCGGGCCGTCCACTGGTTCGGCGACGTCCGCCACAGTGCCGGCGGTCGGGAAGCCCATCAGGTGGGTTTCCGGGAATACGACCAATTGGGTATCCGCCGCACACGCAGCAATTGCCGCCAACGCGCGCTCAAGGTTGTAAGCTGTGCCGTTATCGCGGCCTGCCAGCTGGGCAAATTCGACCTTCATGGTTATTCCTTGTTCTTTATCTGTGGCGCAGTATGCGCAGCCGCGAACACTCGGGAAATCACGCAGCCGGGTTAACCCTATGGGGGTAGATGCATGACATTGTCGCTGGAAGACATCGCCTGGCACCGTTCGGTGGGGCAGATGATAGACGCCCTGGACCAGCCGAATTTCTGGACGCAGCTTGTCCGGTTGCTGGACCAATATGTGCCGTTCGACAGTTGGGTGGTGTTGCTGTTCAGCAGCGAGCACAAACCCCTGGTGTTCGCCGAATGCCCCGGCCAGGACGGTGAACCGGACCATCTGTTCCAGGATTACCTCAACGGTTTATACCTGCTCGATCCCTTCTACATCGCCAGCCGCGAACACTCGCGCACCGGGCTGTTTCGCCTGGCCGAAGTGGCCCCGGAGCATTTCGAGCTGACCGAGTATTACCAGCGCTACTTCCGGTTGAACGTGGTGGCCGATGAAATCCAGTTCAACTGCCAGCAACCGGATGGGCGAACCCTGTGCCTGTCCCTGGGCTCCAAACAGCGCTTTGACCCACAGCAGATTGCCCTGCTGTCGCTGATTCAACCGTGGGTACTGGGCTTGCTGCGCCAGCGCCTGCCCCATGAACTCAACCAGGTGAGCGCTCCGGAGCAGCCTATCCACAACGATGGCTGGGGCGCGCAACTCACCGCGCGCGAGCTGGATGTGGGCCGTTTGATGCTCAGTGGTTGCTCCAGCAAGGAAATCGCTCGTAAGCTGGAAATCTCTGTTGAAACCGTGAAAGTCCATAAGAAACACATGTACAGCAAGCTAGGGATCAAATCCCAGTCGGAGCTGTTCTCGATTTTTCTGCAGGCGCAAAACGCCTGATCGAGCCCTGTAGGAGCGAGCTTGCTCGCGAAAAACGTCAATGCACCGCGGTCATCCAGACAACCGCGCTATCGTTAACGACCTTCGCGAGCAAGCTCGCTCCTACAGGATAAAAACTAAGGAACCCTGTATGAGCCTGTCCTTGTTAAGCCGTTACGCGTTCTTTGCCGTCTGCGTCATTTTCACCCTCGCCAGCATGCCGTTTATCGAACACGAATGGCTGTGGCCGATCGCCGTGGTGACCGGCATCCTTAGCCTGATCGGCATTTTCGACCTGCTGCAAAGCCCCCACGCGGTGCGCCGCAACTACCCGATCCTGGGCAATATCCGTTACCTGGTGGAAGGCATCCGTCCGGAAATCCGCCAGTACCTGCTGGAATCCGACAGCGACGCCCTGCCCTTCTCCCGGGCCCAGCGCTCGCTGGTCTATTCCCGCGCCAAGAATGAAAGTGCCGACAAACCCTTCGGCACGCTGATCGACGTTTACCAGTCGGGCTTTGAGTTTATCGGCCACTCCATGCGCCCCGCGCCGCTGAGCGACCCCAGCGCGTTTCGCGTGATCGTCGGCGGCCCGCAATGCAAGCAGCCCTACTCGGCCTCGGTGTTCAACATCTCGGCCATGAGCTTCGGTTCGCTGAGCGCCAACGCGATTCGCGCGCTCAACCAGGGGGCCAAGCTCGGCAACTTCGCCCATGACACCGGTGAAGGCAGCATCAGCCCCTATCACCGGGAAAACGGCGGCGACCTGACCTGGGAGCTCGGCAGCGGCTACTTCGGCTGCCGCACCAGCGCCGGCCTTTTCGACCCGGAACGCTTCGCCGTGCAGGCGCAGAACCCGCAAGTGCGGATGATCGAAATCAAGATGAGCCAAGGCGCCAAACCGGGCCACGGCGGGATCCTGCCCAAGCACAAGGTGACCCAGGAAATCGCCGACACCCGCGGCATCATGATGGGCGAGGACTGCATCTCGCCGTCGCGCCACAGCGCGTTTTCCACTCCTATCGAAATGATGCACTTCATCGCCCAGCTGCGTGAACTGTCGGGCGGCAAACCGGTGGGCTTCAAGTTCTGCCTGGGCCACCCGTGGGAATTCATGGGCATCGCCAAGGCCATGCTCGAAACCGGCATCCTCCCGGACTTTATCGTGGTGGACGGCAAGGAAGGCGGCACCGGCGCCGCGCCGGTGGAGTTCACCGACCACATCGGCGTGCCGCTGCGTGAAGGCTTGCTGTTCGTGCACAACACCCTGGTGGGCTTGAACCTGCGGGACAAGATCAAGCTCGGCGCCAGCGGCAAGATCGTCAGCGCGTTCGACATCGCCAGCGTCCTGGCCATCGGTGCCGACTGGGCCAACTCGGCGCGGGGCTTCATGTTCGCCATCGGCTGTATCCAGTCGCAAAGCTGCCACACCAACAAATGCCCCACCGGAGTGGCCACCCAGGACCCGTTGCGCCAGCGCGCACTGGTGGTGCCGGACAAGGCCCAGCGCGTGTTCAACTTCCACCGCAACACGTTGAAGGCCCTGGCAGAAATGCTCGCTGCCGCCGGTCTCGACCACCCTTCACAACTGTCGGCCAAGCACCTGGTGCGGCGCATGTCGGCCACCGAGATCAAGCTGTTCTCGCAGTTGCATGTATTCCTGAAACCTGGCGAATTGCTCACCGGCGAAGTGAACGGCGAGTTTTATTCGCGCATGTGGCAGATGGCACGGGCCGATAGTTTTGAGCCGAATGAAATCGCCGCGGCCTGAGCCCGCACTGAACAACCCCGCTGAACCGGACCACCGAACGGCATCGTTGAAACAAGGAGCTTCACCATGCCGTTACTCGACTTCACCGCCCTTGCCGCCCAACTGCCGGACACCTGGAAATCCACCCGCGTGGGCCAGGTCGGCCCGGCGCGGATCAAGGTGCTGCGCATGGATGCACAGGCTTATGAAGAAGAAACCCACGACTACAACGAAGGGCTGTTGGTGATCGACGGCCTTTTGCGCCTGTCTATTGGCGAGGAGGCCATCGACGTCGGCGCCGGTCAGATGTACCTGGTTGAAGCCGGCATCGCCCACGCGGTACTCGCCGGCAGCCAAGGCACGCTGGTGATCATCGACGTTTAAACAAAGCGATGAGACATTCAGCAAAAAACTCAGCTTTGCAATTGCTTACAAATACCGCCAACCTGCGCCCGCCCGACGTACGGCTCGACTGAAGCCGTCGTCCACTTGTCATTACTAAACCCCTTGTTCAAGAGCCCGCTGCCATGTTGAACGGACGCGACCCGCGCATCGATTTTTTTCGGGGCCTGGCGTTGATCTTTATTTTCTGGGATCACGTGCCCCACAACCCTCTGGGCCAGATCACCTTGCGCAACTTCGGTTTCAGCGACGCGGCGGAGGTCTTCGTGTTCCTGGCCGGTTATGCGGCCGTGCTGGCCTACGGCAAGATCCTGCAGCGCGACGGTTATCTGATCGCCTGCGTGAAGATCTGGCGGCGCACCTGGGTGCTGTACGTGGTGCACATCTTCCTGCTGGCGATGCTGATGGGCATCGTGTTCTTCGCCAACAGCCATGTGGAAACCCGCGACCTCGTTGAAGAGATGGGCCTGACGCACTTCGTCACTCATCCCCAGCAAGCCCTGGTGGATGAACTGTTGCTGCGCTTCAAACCCAACCTGATGGACCCGTTGCCGCTGTACATCGTGCTGCTGGGTTGCCTGCCGCTGGTGTTGCCGTTGCTGTTGCGCAAGACCTCGGCGGTGGTGGCTGTTTCGCTGGCGGTGTACTTGCTGGCCCCGCACCTGGGCTGGAACCTGGCGGCGATTGCCGACGGCGTGTGGTATTTCAATCCGGTGACCTGGCAGTTGCTGTTTGTGCTGGGCGGCGCGGCGGCGATTCATGCCGGGCAACCCCGCCCTGTCGAGACTCGGCGCCTGTTGCGTCAGCCATTGTTCGTCGCTGCGGCGGTGTATGCGCTGTTGGCGGGGGTTCTCACGCTCTCGTGGCGCTGGCCGGAAATCCACGACGCGCTGATGCCGTCGGCGCTCAGTGACCTGCTGTACCCCATCAGCAAGACCGACCTGTCGCCCGTGCGTTTGCTGCACTTCCTGGCCCTGGCCTATGTCACCGCCAAGCTGCTGCCTGGCCGCGAATGGACGCAGAACTGGCTGGCCCGACAAACCTGCCGTATGGGGCGCTACTCCCTGGAAGTGTTCTGCCTGGGGGTGCTGCTGGCGCCACTGGCAGACATGATCAATGCGATCACCGGCGATGCCTTCGCCATGCAAATCTTCACCGCATTGGTAGGCGCCGGGCTGATGGCGCTGCTGGGGGCCTGGCTGGATTTGAACAAACGGCTCACCCAACCGGCGCCTCCCGCCACCGCCTGAAAAACAAAAAGCCCCGTAAGGGGCTTTTTGTTGAGCGCAGGAAACTCAGCTCGCGGTGCGTGCCGCCGCTTGAGTCGGCTGCAACTTGAACACGTAGAACAACACCGTCAGCAGCACCAGGAACACCGGCCCCACGTAGAGCGCCACACGGGTGTCCGGGAAGTAAGCCATCAGGCCCACCACCAGCACCAGGAACGCCAAGGCCAGGTAGGAGCTGACCGGGTACAGCCACATGCGGTATTTAAGGCCGTCACGTTCGGCCTGGGTCAGGCTCTTGCGGAACTTGAGCTGGGCCAGGAGGATCATCAGCCAGGTCCAGATCGCGCCGAAGGTGGCGATGGAAGTGACCCAGACGAAGACTTTTTCCGGGACCATGTAGTTGAGCAGCACGCCCAGCAACAGCACGAAGATCGACAGCAGCAGCGCCTTGCGCGGCACGCCGTTGCTCGAGGTGGTACCGAACGTGGCCGGGGCCTGGCCGTTCTGTGCCAGGCTGTAGAGCATGCGCCCGGTGCTGAAGATACCGCCGTTGCACGACGACAACGCTGCGGTGATCACCACGAAGTTGATGATGCCGGCGGCGGTCTTGATACCCAGGCGCTCGAAGGTCATCACGAACGGGCTGCCCTGGGTGCCGATTTCGTTCCACGGGTAGATCGACAGGATCACGAACAACGCACCGACGTAGAACAGCAGGATGCGCCAGAACACCGAGCCGATGGCACTCGGGATGGTCTTCTGCGGGTTCTTCGCTTCACCGGCGGTGAGGCCGATCATCTCCACGCCCAGGTAGGCGAACATCACCATCTGCAGGGACATCAACACACCCTGCACGCCATTGGGCATAAAGCCGCCGTGGGTCCACAGGTTGGAAATGCCCAGGGCCACGCCATCGTTGCCAAAGCCGAACGCGATGATGCCGACGCCGCCGATCACCATGGCGATGATGGTGACGATCTTGATCAGTGCGAACCAGAACTCGAACTCACCGAAGGCCTTGACCGCGATCAGGTTGATGGTGCCCATGCTGATCAGTGCTGCCAGGGCCCAGATCCAGCGGGGTGTATCGGGGAACCACACGCCCATGTACACGGCGACGGCCGTGATTTCTGCCACGCAGGTCACCAGCCACAGGAACCAATAGTTCCAGCCGGTGAGAAAGCCCGCCAGCGGGCCGAGGTAATCCTGGGCGTAGCGGCTGAACGAACCGGCCACCGGGTTGTGCACGGCCATCTCGCCGAGGGCGCGCATGATCACCAGGATCGCCAGGCCGCCGATGATGTACGACAGCATGATCGCCGGGCCGGCCATTTCAATGGCCTTGGCCGAGCCTAGGAACAGGCCGACGCCGATGCATGCACCGAGAGCCATCAGGCGAATATGCCGTTCGCCGAGTTCGCGTTTCAGCGGACCGCCCTGAGCGGTCTCGCCGTGGGGCAGATGATTGCCAGCTGGCATAGGGATACAACCTCGTCTTGTTATTGGATATGAGCCACCGAGTCCGGGGCGTCATGGCGGGTCTGCCATGGCGTACCGTTGCCGGATCACCTTTTGGGTAAAACGGTCTGGCCGGGCCAGATCAGCGGGGGTGCAGTATAAAAAGCTAAACCCAGGGGTTTTCACTCTATAAACGGCAAGATTCAGCGGGAACTCTCGGTAAAGGCGCCTTTTGCGGAGGAGCATCACCTGGTTAGCGTAGGAATCATCGCCACCAAACGGCGGCGAGTATTGCACGGTAATGGTGCAGCGTCATGCCCCTACCTTTGGCGGGTTTACGGGTGGGGGAGGCTCTAGCTCGACGGTTTGGGGTTATGTGGCGGGGTTATCTGTGACGAGCGGGCTTGTCTGTGGCGAGGGGGCTTGTCCCCCGTTGGGCTGCGTAGCAGCCCCAAAACCTGCCATAAGTTCTATCCGGAAAAATGCGGTGTCTTTACTGGGGCTGCTGCGCAGCCCAACGGGGGACAAGCCCCCTCGCCACAGACAAGCCCGCTCGCCACAAATCTACCTTCGAGAAACACGCCGACACTGAACTGCAAGAGAGCACTCCACAGCAGCTGCTAACGTCAATTGACTACTTCCCCTCAAGGAGCAAAGGAATGCTTCATCAACCCAACTCTCATCTGTTACGCCGTGGTCGACATTCAGAATCTGGCCGTCCTTATCTGATTACCGCCGTGGTTCACAACCGGCAACCCCTGTTCAAAGACTTCCATTTGGGAAGACTACTGGTAGCAGAATTCAGGAAGACCCATGAATTGGGAATGGTCGACTCTCTGGCATGGGTCGTCATGCCTGATCACTTTCATTGGCTATTTGAGCTGCAAGGCACAACGTTGTCGCAGGCTGTGGGACGTACCAAATCCCGCAGCACCCTCACCATTAATCGCGCACGCGGCAGCAAAGAACGATTCTGGCAACTTGGCTACCATGACCGAGCAGTGCGTAGCGATGAAGACCTTCGCAAAATTGCCCGCTACATCATCGCCAATCCTCTGCGAGCGGGCCTGGTCGAACATATTGGTGACTACCCACTATGGGACGCAGCCTGGCTCTGATTTTTCCTGTGTGGAGAGGGCTTGTCTGTGGCGAGGGGGCTTGCCCCCCGTTGGGCTGCGCAGCAGCCCCAGTAAACACACCGCATTTCTTCAGGAAGATCTTCATGGCAGGTTTTGGGGCTGCTGCGCAGCCCAACGGGGGACAAGCCCCCTCGCCACAAACAGCATCACACTCACAAATCCCCCCCACTCGCCCACCACCGTCTAAGCTTCAACCAAGTCCGATCAATCTACGTAAATGGATCAATCGACTATGGGCGCTTTATGGCAAAACGCTTCGACCAAGGCTGCGGTATCCACCGATAGCCCGGATGAACAGCCGTTGCCACAAAGCCCTCCTCCCCGCCGACGGTTGTGGTGGCGGCTGTTCTGGCTGGTGCTGCTGATTGCGCTGATCGCCCTGGGCTTTGCCGCCCTGCGGGAAATGCGCACTTCAAGGTTGCAGGCCAAGACCTTCTCCGACATTGCCTCAACCCTCACCTACCAAATGCATTCGGGCCCCAGTGATGCACGGGTTTACCCTGGCGCCGGGCCCTTTGACAAGCGCCTGGGCTACAGCGCCCTCGGCGAGTTCCTGCCGCGCTTGATCAAGCGTGACTACCTGATCCAGGCTCAAGCGCGCTTCTCCCCCGACCTGATGGCCTACGCCCAGCGCGGCCTGTTCGTGCCCTACCCGGAAAAGATCCAGGCCGGCCTGACCATCACCGATTGCCGCGCCGCGCCGCTGTATCAGTTCACGTATCCACAACAGTTCTACCCAAGCTTTGCGGCGATCCCGCCGGTGGTGGTCAGCAGCCTGCTGTTTATCGAAGACCGCGACCTGCTGGACCCGAAAAACCCGCAACTCAACCCGGCCGTGGATTGGCCGCGCTTTGCCAAGGCGGCCTGGTCCCAGGTGGCGAAGCTCTTGCACCTGCCCGGCCAGACGGCAGGCGGCAGTACCCTGGCCACGCAGCTGGAAAAATACCGCCACTCGCCCGACGGCCTGACCCTGTCCGGCGGCGAGAAAATCCGCCAGATGATTTCCGCCAGCGTGCGCGCGTATCAGGACGGCCCGCAAACCCTCGCGGCCCGACAAGACATCGTGCGCGACTACCTCAACAGCGTGCCCCTGTCGGCGGTACCCGGCCATGGCGAAGTGCACGGCATGGCCGAAGGCTTGCGCGTGTGGTACGGCGCCGACTTCAACCAGACAAACGCGCTGCTCATCGGCACCGACCCCAAACAGCTGCCGCAAAAGGGTCTGGCGTTGCGCGAGGTGCTGTCGCTGATGATCGCCCAGCGTCGCCCGTCTCACTATCTGTCCAAGGGCCACAAGGAACTGGCGGACCTCACCGACAGCCACATCCGCCTGCTCGCACAAAACAACGTGATCGACCCGGCGCTGGCCAGCGCAGCCCTCGCCAGCAAAGTCACCTACCGTGACTGGCAGCAACAACCGACGATCCAGCCAATCGAAACCAACAAGGGCATCAGCGTCGCCCGCACTCGCCTGGCCGCCCTGCTCAACCAGCCGCTGTACGACCTCGACCGACTCGATCTCTCTGCCACGAGCACCTTGCAAGCCGACCTGCAAAGCCAGGCCAGCACGTACCTAAAGCAACTCGCCGACCCCGCCTTCGCCGCGCAGATCGGCCTGCTCGGGCCCACGCTGCTGACGCCCGCCAGCACCGCTCAGGTTCGCTACAGTTTCAACCTCTACGAGATGACACCCGACGGTGCCCGCGTGCGCGTGCAAACCGACAGCACCGACCAGCCATTCGACATCAACGAAGGCAGCAAGCTGGAACTGGGTTCAACCGCCAAGCTGCGGGTGATGACCACCTACCTGCAAATCGTCAGCGAGTTGCACGACAAATACGGCGCGATACCCGCTGCCCAGCTGCGCAAGATTCCGGTGGACGACCAGGACCGCATCACCCGCTGGGCCCTCGATTACCTGATCCAGAACAGCGACCGCAACCTGCCGGCCATGCTCGACGCCGCCCTCAATCGCCAATACTCGGCCAACACCGGCGAAGGTTTTTTCACCGGCGGCGGCATGCACCACTTCCACAACTTCCGCAGCCAGGACAACGGCCGCAATCCCACCTTGATCGAGGCCCTGCGCGAGTCCATCAACCTGCCGTTCATTCGCTTGATGCGCGACCTGGTGCGCTACACCACCTACCAGGGCCCGAACAACAGCGCCGAGTTGCTCAAGGACGACAACGACCCGCGCCGCCAGGAATACTTGGCCCAGTTTGCCGACCGCGAGGGCACTACGTTCCTGCTCAAGTTCTGGAAAAAGTACCGCAACAAGGACACCCAGGCGCGCCTCGACACGTTCCTCGATGGCATGCACCCCACCGCCATTCGCCTGGCCGCCGTACACCGTTACCTGCTGCCCAACGCCAGCCAGGCGAGTTTCAACAGCTTCGTCCGCTCGCACTTGAGCAGCGTCAAAAGCCCTGAAAAACTCACCGACGAGCGCCTCGAAAAGCTCTACCAGAATTACGGCCCCGGCGCCTACGACCTGCCTGACCAAGGCTATATCGCCAAGGTTCACCCGCTGGACCTGTGGCTGATGGGCTACCTGCTGAACAACCCCGACGCCACCTTCACCCAGGCCACCGCCGCCAGTGAACACGAGCGCCAGGAGGTTTACAGCTGGCTGTTCAAGAGCCGCCACAAGAGTGCCCGCGACAGCCGCATCCGCACCATGCTGGAGATCGAAGCCTTCCTCGATATTCACCAGCGCTGGCAAAAAGTCGGCTACCCCTTCGACCATCTGGTGCCGTCGCTTGCCACGGCCATCGGCAGCTCCGGCGACCGCCCGGCGGCCCTGGCGGAACTGGTGGGGATCATCCTCAACGATGGCGTGCGCCAGCCCACCCTGCGTATCGACAGCCTGCGCTTTGCCGCCGACACCCCGTACGAAACCCGCTTGGTCAACGACCCCAATCGCGGCAAGCGCGTGATGCCTTCCGAGGTGGCCACGGCACTCAAGGGGGCGCTGTCCCAGGTGGTGGACGCCGGCACTGCACGGCGCGTGTCCGGCAGCTTCAAACTGGCGGACGGTACGCCGTTGGCCATGGGCGGCAAGACCGGTACCGGCGACAACCGGATCGAAGCCATCGGCGCCGGCGGGCGGATTCTCAGCTCCAAGGCGATCAACCGCACGGCGACCTTCGTGTTCTACATCGGCGAGCATCATTTCGGCACGCTGACCGCCTTCGTCCCCGGCGCTTCGGCCCAGGGTTTCAAGTTCACTTCGGCGTTGCCGGTACAGGTACTCAAGGGCATGGCGCCGATTCTTACGCCCTATCTGCAACCGGGCAACAACAGCTTATGCAGCGTGCGCTGATGGGCCTATCCTTGCGCTTTTCACTTGCGGATTACTGAGGGATCCGCCGCGGTTTCCACCCACTATTCAAACTTATCCGCAGCCGTGCCGGTGCATAGACTCAAGCCTTCTTTTTGAGCTCTACAGGTTGCCCCCATGGCCGACATACCCGACCAGTCCCTGCACCACGCGTTTATCGAAAACGCCCTGCCGCACTGGCTGAAAACCACCTCGCCACTCCGCCTGCGCGCACTCAACGACGTCGCCCACCAAGGCATCCGCCACTATCCCCATGCCAGCGCCAGCCAGCATCAAGCGCTCAAGCCCGCGATCGCCGCACACTGGCAGCAGCAGGCTGCGATGGACCAGCGATTCCAGGCATTGACCGACGTGTACGCCTTCGCCGAACCGCTGCTGAAAAATGCCTTGAAGGTCTATGGCGAGATCGACGTCAGAACCACCTGCCTGCGGCTGTATGCCAGCGCCAAAGTTGCCTGGTGGGTGCACGATTTCAATCGTGGGGAGCAAAGCAAAACCCTGTCGCTGCTGGACGTCGCGCTGGCCAACTTTGCCGCCTCGGACACCTTCGTCGACTACGCCTTCCTGTCCGCCGAAGACCCACGCGGGCAGCGGGATACACTGACCTTGCGCCACTCCATCACCGGCGCGGTATTGACCGCTGAACAGTTCAAGCACATCTGCCGCACCCTGGACCTGGGCGCCCGCTACCAGAAAAGCCTGCGCCAGGCCCTGGGGTTCTATGACCCGGCGGTGACCCGGGCCGTGCGCCTGCAGATGATTGCCACTCAGAAGACTGCCCTGGGTACGGCGGCGCACCTGGCCTTGATCAACCGGGACATCGACGCCGATGCCCACGGCGCCGTGCTCGACCTGATCGCCGGCCGCGTCGCGCTGCTGGACGGTCAGGCGCTTGGATGCCATACCCTGAGCCTGATGAACACGGCATTGACCGGCATCCTGTTGCTGTTTGTCCCGCAGCCCACCCGACCCGTCGGCAAGGTGCTGGTGTACATCCCCGCAGACCCCGAACACCCTCTGAAGCAATACCCTTCGCCTGCGGCCTTCCTCAGCCACCTCACGGAAAAACTGCGGGACAGCCAGCGCTACCAGACCTTCTTCAGCCAGTTCATCGACCACGCCAGGCGCGGTGAATTCTTTGCCGGGCTCAATACACGCTTGAGCCGTGTGCGCTGGCATCAAACCGCCCACACCGACCCGCGTCCCAGCTGGCGCGACACCCCGACCACCCAGCCAAACCTGCAATTCAGCGTGCAGGCTATCGGTGACGATCACGTCAATCGCTCAACGCTCGCCGCCGAAAATGACCTGTGGAATTACCAGTACCGCCTCAAGTTGAACAAGATCGTCAACGATGCCCTGGACATCGCCGTGCCCACCGCCACCGCCGACCGCCACGCGCGCTGGGCCTGGTGGGACAACCTGGAAAAAATCCTCGGGGATATCTTCAATGCGGCGCTGCTGGTGCTGACGCCCTTCGTGCCGCTGCTGGGGGAAGCGATGCTCGCCTACAGCCTGTACCAGATCACCGACGAGGTGTTCGAGGGGATTGTCGATTGGGCCCAGGGGCGTGGTGCCGAGGCGGCGGAGCAAGTGGTCGCGGTGGCCGACAGCGTGATCCAGTTTGCCTTGTTCGGTGCTGCCAGCCAGTTGGGCCATGTCGCACGGCTCAAGCTCAGCCCCTTCGTCGAAGGCTTGCGCCCGGTGGTGCGGCCCGACGGCAGCACGCGCCTGTGGCACCCGGATATTGCGCCCTATGCTGTGAAAAACCTCGACCAGCCGCCCATTGTCGACGGCCTGCACACCCATCGGGGCAAGCAGATCCTCGCGCTGCAAGGTACTCACTTCGAAGTGCAGGCAGACCCTGAAACCGGCGACACGCGTATCGCTCACCCGGAGCGCGCCAACGCCTATCAACCCCTGGTGCGGTTCAACGGCGACGGCGCCTTCGTACATGAAGCCGAGCAACCGCGCACCTGGGACAGCGCCACGCTGATGCGCCGCCTGGGGCCGCGCACGGCGCCCTTCAGCAACCAGCAACTGCAGCAGATGCAACGCATCAGCGGTGCCGACGACGGTGTGCTGCGCAACCTTTACGTGCAAAACCGGCCGACCCCGCCGCTGCTGGAAGCGACCCTCAATCGCTATGAAGCCCAGCGCGCTGCCACACAGACCGTGCACACCATTCGCGCCGGCGCACCGCTGCCGCTGGATGCGACGTCCGCCTGGTTCGAGCAGACCATCACCGAGCTGCCGGGCTGGCCCCAAACCAAGGCATTGGAAGTGTTCGTGCGCTCGGACAAGAGCGGTGACTCCCACAAGTACGCCAACCCGCAGGCATCGCCGGCCGACACGCTGCAATTGAGCCTGGCCGAGGTGATGTCCGGCGAGTTGCCGGCGCGGGTGCTGGAGTTTCTCGATGAGCCGTCGATCAGGCACCTGCTGGGCGGCGACGTGCCGCAAGCACTGCGCGTGCAAACCTTGCGCGATCAACTGGCGGACTCGGTGGCGCGCCAGACCGGTGACATCGCCGACTACATCCATCAGGCCCGCCAGGTCAGCGCCGATCCCCATGAACGCCGTTTGCGCGAACAGGTCAGCCCGCTGGACCGGCCGCTGGCCGACACCCTGCTGGCCGGCACAACCCCGGCCGAACGGCAAACCCTGGACCACCACGTACCGCTGCGCCTGCTCAATCAGGCCAGGGAACTGAGCTTCGCCCAGCACAGTGTCCAGGCCTACGCGGGGTTCTTCCCGCCCTGGGCGATCACCGAAGGTACCGAGCGCCTGGTGCTCAATACCCTCAAGCGCTACAGCGATGGCTTTGGCGACCTGCACCTGCAAATCCGCGATCGCCTGGTCAGCGGTACGCTGCGTTGTGAAGCCGGGCCGGCCGATGCCCGCCGGCGCCGGGTGCTGGTGCGCCAGAACGACGTGGGCTACGAACTGTTCGATCAGCAGGGCCAGCGCCTGCATGGGCCGGATACCCTGTATGAATGCCTGTTGCGCGCGCTGTCCGAAGCGCAGCAACGTGAACTGGGCTACCGGCCCGGCCAGGGCGCCGGGCTCAAGCATTGGCTGATGGAAACCCTCGAACCCCTGGCCGAACGGCGCCGGGTGCTGGCCGAGCCACCGCTGCGCAGTACGGCAGATGTGCAGACCACCACCCTGCTCGGCGGCGCGGCCCTCGGCGGGTTGCGCCGCGCCCAGGAGCACCTGGGCCAGGCCCGCGCCCGGGAGGTGCTGGCCAGTCTGTTCCCGACCCTGGAGGAGGAACGCCTGCAGCGGTTCCTCAATGAGATCGGCCCGGGGCTGAACAACGATGTCCTCAATCGCCTGGTCCTGCAGCGGCACAACCTGTACCGGGAGCTGGAGCAATGGAAGCGCCTGCCCGGCCCCCATCCCAAAAACAGCCGCATGGCCCGGGAGGAAAAACTGCGTAAAAATATCATTGCGCACAAACTCTATCGCTGCTGGGAAGACCGCCTCGCCGAGCACCGCGACGACTTGGGCCAGGTGCAGAGCGGCGCGAGCCTGGACCTCAGCGCCCTCGACCTGCCCGGCAGCCTGCCGCTGCTGGGCAATGGTTTCGAGCACGTCACCCAACTGAAGCTGGCCAACTGCATGTTCAACGACAGCCAGTGGCCCTTTCTGCAGGCATTCCCGTCCCTGCGGGAGCTGGACGTCAGTGCGAACGAACTGACGCGGCTGCCCGAGCCCATCGCCAACATGCGCTACCTGCGCGACCTCAACGTGGGGGAAAACCAGATCACGCTGCTCAACGGCGACGTTGCGCGCCTGAAAAACCTCAAGCACCTGCGCAACCTGAACCTGTACCGCAACCCGCTGACGCAGCCACCGAACATCTCGAAAATGCCGCACCTGCGCCGCCTGTTCCTGAGCCGCACCCCCATCACCCAATGGCCCACCGGGCTGTTTGCCCACCCACGGGAGGAGGGTTTCCTGCTGGACCTGAGCCAAACCCGGATTGATCATGTGCCAGCGCTCATGGCCGATAGCGCCGAGGCCCGGACCGTCGCCCATACCCGCCTGGACCGCAACACCCTGCTCAACGACCAGCGCCTGCTGTACGAGCAGTACCGCGAAGCCGCCGGACTGGACCCCAACCGCAGCTATGAACCCCGTGGAGAGAGCGGCCCGTGGCTGGAACGGGTCAGGCCGCCGTTATTGGGCAGGCGCCAGGAGCTGTGGCAAGCGGTGGAGCGCGAGCACGGCTCCCAGGGTTTGTTCGAGGTGATCAAGGCCCTTGAAGCGCCCGACTTCTTCCAGCGGCCCCAGGACATGGACACCTATTGGGACAATCTTGAAACGTTGCGCGAGCGCGTCTGGCGTTTGCTGGAGGCGGCCCACAACGATACGGCGCTGCGTGAAAAGCTGTTCAAGATGGCCAGTTTTCCCGGCCTGTGCGCCGACGGCAGTGCACAGATTTTCAATGACCTGGGCATCGAAGTGCTGGTCAGCGAAGCCCAGCGTTACTCCGCCTCGGCCAGCGAGCGCGAGGGCAAACTGGTGACGCTGGCAAAGGGCAATGCACGGCTCAAGCAATTGAACCGCATCACCAGCGAGGACATTGCCCATCGGCTCAAACCCGAAGCCGAAGGCGGCCTCGGCCAATGGCTGCGTTCGCAACGACGGGAGGGCGTGATGGGTAACGTGGACGACGTGGAGGTCTACCTGAGCTACCAGACCTCCCTGGCCAAGCGCCTCGACCTGCCCTGGCTGTCGGAACACATGCTGTACCGCGACACCGGCGACGTAAAACCCACGCAGATCGAACAGGCCTACAGCACGGTGCTGGAGCTGGGCGAAGGCGATGGCCTGGTCAACCAGATGTTGCTGGAGCCCTATTGGGAACAGTACCTGCACGACCACCACCCGAACACCCTTGAGGCCAATGCCCGGCATTTCGACGAACAATGCGCACGCCTTGATGAACTGCAGGAAGCCCAGGCCAGGCTGGCCCAGGCCAACGGCTTACCCGCCGAGCAGAAGGAAGCGTTGAGGCTCACGCTTATCGGCCTCGCCGACGCCCTGGGTGTACCGCACCCGCAGGTGCTGACCGGGCAACCCATGACGGACGACAGCTACAACCTGCTGCTCAACGAACTGGGCTACCGCGAAAAACAATGGATGCGCGAGTTGACCCACCAGGCTTTGGAACGCCACAGCCAACAACGTAACCGCGTCACGCGCCAGGTCTGACCGTATGGGTGTGTCATGGCACCCCCATTACCAGTACGCCGCTGCCGTTCAACGGCCCCTCGACAGGCAGGGACCCCGCCTGCTTGACCAGGGCGAACGTTACAACGTCGCTCCCGGAACTGTTGGTGATACGGGTCAGGAACGAGCCATTGACTCGAACCGCAGCCCCCTGACGGACAAGGGCCGTGCCCACGTTCGGATTGCTCATCACCAGCGCATTGGCGTTGAACGAGGACGGCGTGCCTTTGTAGGTAATGGTGATCGGCGTGGTAATCCCCGGGTCCGGGCACCGGTAGGTGAGCGTGCGATCGGTACGAACGGTGGTTGATACGGGGTCGGTGCCTATCGCCCTCTGGTGCACGTTGCCGAAGTTGATTTCGATCGGTTGGTTATTGTTGATCGTGCACGACGACGGGGAGATGGTGAAGTCGTTGTTGGCGATGTACGTAAGCTGCAGGCTCGTGGAAAAGGAATCGTAGTTGTTGGTCTGGTCGAGACGTAACACGCCCAGAGTGTCACCTATTCGAATGTCGATCGGGTTGGTCGGGTTGTTGCGGATCAATATATAAGGGATGACATCGATCGGGATCGGAGACGTATTGTTAGGCATGGTCGCAATCCTGATACCCGCCTGGATAGGCGTGTTCCAATAACTGCCATTGATACGCAAGCCGGTCGTCTGGCTGACGAACTTCGGACCAGGCGACCAGGCCGGCCCGATCCTCGTCCCGGTGGCCCAGTAGTCCTGCCGTCCATCCGGGGTATAGCTGTCCGGTTCAAACCGGCATTCGATCCTCACCCCGGACAGGAGAATGCGCGGCTCATTCACCTCCAGCCGCACATTCACCGGAACCTGCAGGTTCAACGTCCCGCCAATGCTCACCCGTTGCCAATTGCCGCCATTGACCCGGCAATCAGCCGCTTTCACGGTCGTCGTGACGCCAGCCAGGGCAAGCAGCACAACGGCTCCAAATAGTCGTTTCATGTTGTTCTCTTTCATCCCATGCATAACGGTTTACCGTTACGGATAATCCAGCGTAAACGTCGAAGTCACACGGTAGCTGCCGTGCCCGATGGTCTTGTCCCGCAGGGCATCCGGCTCACCCTGCACATAGGCCTTGAGCAGGATGACGTTGTTGCCGGGGCTCAATTTCTGTTCGTCGCCGACCTTGTTCACCGGCACCGGCTTGTCGCTCAGTGTCTCCAAACCCAGCCCGATACCAGAGGCACCGCTGCCACCGTCCAGCGCAAACAAACCGGGCAGCGCGCGGTTTTCCGCACCGTTGAACAGGATGGTCACCGAGTCGCTGATGGTGGTATTGCAGTCATCCAGGTGCAGGGTGAAACGTTTGCCCACTGAGCGCGTGTTGATGTAGAGGTGCTTGCTGGTCAGGTCCCACAGCTCCAGGGTGATGGCTTCATCGCCCGGGCGGATGGTGCAGGCCTGTTCCACCAGGTTGCCCTTGAACCTCAGGTTGTCCACCGCCTGCGCCGTGGCCGCCAGGCCGAAGGTCAGCAGCAGGGCCAGGCCCTTATGAATCATTGCGTGTCGCATACACTCGACTCCTACTGGTATTCAGCCAACAGCGTGGCCACCGCCGTGAACCCTTGGGCCTTCAGGACCGAACCCGGCCGTTTGACCGGCACCACTTCCAAGGTCGGCGGTGCCGCCAGGCTGATGTCCAGCGGCGTGTTGAGGCGAAACGGCGCGTTGTTCTGGTACAGCCGAATGCCCAGGTCAGGCGCAGTGGTCTGCAGGGCCGCGTTATCAAAGCTTGTCTCTGCGCCCTTGACGCTCAACTTCAACAGCCACGGCAGCGTGGAGGCGCCGCAGCGGATGGTGTAGCCGACGGCCCTGCGATATTTCACGCCATCGACACGCTTGGTGCCGACATCCCCGAAATCGACTTCAATCGTGCTGCCCGAATCAATCGTGCAGGGCGGCGGCTCGTTCAGCGTTCCGTTGAACGTCAGGTTGGCCGACGCAGCACTGAAAAAGCCGAAGCAACACAAGCCGAGCAACGTTCGCTGTGGCCAACATTTCATTGATCGTTTCCTCATTATTGGTACTCGATCACGAGGGTGGCGGCGGTCGCAAATGCCCCGCCCGTTAGCGTGCTGCCTGCGCGCTTGACCGGCACCGCCTGCACGGCCGGAAAGGTCGGATGGGTAAACCTGAGCGGCGTGTTCAGCGGCCAGTCCGCCCCATTGGCGAAGAGTTTTATCCCCAGGTCGGTCTTGGGGGTCGAGAGCACTTTGTTATCAAACCCGGCTGCCGCGCCCTTGAGTTCCAGGGTCATCGCGTTGCTGTAAACGGGAGGACTGCAGGTGACGGTATACGGCACGTCCCGTCGATAATTCACGCCATCAATCCGTGACGTCAGCAGGTCATTGCCGAACGGCACATTCAGCGTGCCGCCGCTGTTAATCACGCACGGTGGAGGTGCAATGATGGTCGCGCGGATCGTCAGGTTGGTATCGGCCTGCACGCCCTGGCTGACCGCCCACAGCAGTCCCGCACCGATAAAAATGGCCCACGGGCCGGTTAACCTGGTCATTGTTCTGCCCTTACTCATAATTGAGCCTGAAATCCACCACGGCCCGGAATGCACCGCTGGTCAGGGGTGCCGGGGTGCGCGTGGGCTGGACGTTCCAGGTCTGCGTGTTGCGGCCCAAGGGCAAGAACAATGGCTCCCCCCTTGAACCCAGCTGTACATCGCGCCCCTGGGAATCGGTCAGGCGCAGGCCCATCCCGGTGATGCCTTGCACCTTGACCAGCCGTGAATCGTCGGCATCGGCTGGTGCGATGAACGCTACCGAGAGCACCGGTTGATAAGCACTCCATGTCAGGTTCCCCGTGCGTTCACTGGCGATGCGGCCGGCGGTGCGCCGGCAATCCTCGAACAGCAGTTGAAAGGCCACGGAGGTCGCCTGGTCACCGGGCCGTTGCAACTGGCTGGCCGACACCGGGCCCAGGTCGATCGTCTGGTGCAGGGATGCCATCTCCAGGCTGCAGGGGGTTTCATGCATGGACCCGAGAATGTTGAGCATCCCGACCATGCCCTCCACATCCTCGTCATCCGCGGCGTGCGCCGGCCCCATCAGGGCCAGCAACAGACCGCCCAAGACCTTCACTGTGTGCAACTTCATGACGTTCTCCGGCAGCAGGCACTACTGATTGGCCACAGACAGTTGCGTGTTCACCTTGCATGTCTCGCCACTGCAGGTGAACGCCAGCAGCGGACGGCCACCGTAATCATTCACGTAGGACAAATAGGGGGTGGTGCCAAGCTCCTTGGCAGTCGGCCCCAGGGCCTGCGTGCCTTTGGGCGGGACCATCACCGGCTCGAAGCCCGGTATGGTCTTGCCGTCCTTGCTGCTGCGCGCATCCACCAGGGTCACGTAGTAAGGCGTGGGGTTATTCACCTGGTAGTGATCGCCTTGCCGGGTAAGGGTCAGCTTTTCCTGCCATGGGTTGGACAGGTCCTGCTGGGTGGGGGTAATTGCCTGCGGCCGGTAAAACAATTTGATCCGGGTTTGCAGGGCGATTTGCAGGGTGTTGGGCTTGTCGCTGCGCGGCGGAATTTCCCGCAGGTTGAAGTAGTAGACCGTCTCCCGATCCTGGGGCAGCGATTTGGCGGCCGGCAACGCCTGGACTTTTACCTGGCTCTGCTTGCCGGGCTCCAGGCGTTGGACCGGTGGCAGCACGATCAACGGCGAGGTGATCTTGTTGCCCTCTTCATCCTCGATCCAGCCCTGGGCCAGGTACGGCAACTGGGGGTTGTTGTTGGTGATGTTAACGCTGGTTGCGTCTTTGCCACCGTCGAAAATCACGCGGGTACGGTCCAGGCCGACAGCGGCGTTGGCGCTCTGGCTCAAGACCGTCAGCAGCAGTGCGTAGGTAAAACGTATGTGGTGTTTCATGAGGATGGGTTCTCCATAGTGTTTCGCTGGCCGGTCAGGCTGGCTGGCTCGGGTGAGGCTTGATCGACGGCTACCCTCTGGCAGCGCAGTTGCAGGGCATCGGTGAACGCATCCGTTGGCAACTCGACAGGCAGCGTCAGGACGCAACGCTCGGTGCCGCCCCAGCTGACGATCATCTGCTCGCCGGCCTGAATGCCGCTCAGGTAGACATCCCCGCCGTCATTCACCACCCCGGTGTCCTGCTGCTTGCGGTTTTTCACCGTGGCGCCGAAGGGCGGTGCGCTGCCATCCGGCAGGCGAAGAACCGCCATGGCCTTCTGGCCGGAAATCACTTCCAGGGATCGGTAGCCAATGGCCCCCTCGGTGAGGGTCAGTTGCGTCACGGATTGAGTGGCCTCGACATCGCTGGGCAATTTCTCCAAGTCAACACTGGCCGCCGTACGCTGGTAGCTGGTGATGTCGGAGATGACCGCCTTGCCGAACGCGTTGCTGCGGGTCGGCGTGCCGTAGCCCCGCACGGGCACATCGGGCACACCGGCGGTATCGACCAGCAGCCGGGTTCCGCCGGTACTGGTGGTTCGATGCAGCGCCCCGCCGTAAGGGGTGAGCGTGCCGCCGCCACGCACGGATGCGCTGAGGGTGCGGTTATTGCCTTGTTGCGTCGTGGCGCTGAGGTCGATGTCGGCCTGGTCACCAATATGGCTCAGGTAGCCGCTGGCCGAGGTGTCGCTGGCACTGACCTGGTAGCTGTTACGTTCATCCAGGCGATCGGCGTAGCGTGTGGTAAAGCTGTTTTTGCCGCCGGCCCTGTTGGCATCCATCGACAGGGTGCCGGTGGGTCCCAATGGCAGGCTGACCGTCAGCGCTGCTCCGTTGTCCTTATATTGGTATTCATGGGTGCGATATAAATTCAGCGACAGGCTCATGTTCCTGACAGAGCCCACGTTGAAGTAACGAGACGCCGACAGGTTCCAGCGCTGGGTGTCCGGCCGGTTCCAATAGGTTTGTTTGTTGTAGCTGGCATACACCGTGGTGTTCAGATCGCGGAACTGTTTGTTCACCGTGACCGTATACAGCGCCTTGTTACCGCCAATGGGTTTCCAGTGTTCAATGAAGTTACCGTCTTCATCGAACACGCCGCGCCCACCCAATTCACCGTTCAACCCATAGTGCCGAGCATCCAGGTATTGGCTCATGCTCAAGTAGTTCTTCTCGGAGAACCGGTAACCGGCGAAGGTGACCTGGCTGTCGTACTCTTCAAAGTTCTTGGAATATTGAAGGCGGTAGGATTTGCCCGAAAGTGTCTGGTTCCACAGGCTGGCGCGAGACTGGGTGACGTCCAGGGAAACGGCCCCGAACGCCAGCAAATCCCGCCCCGCCCCCACCGACAGCGCACGGTAGTTGTTATCCGTTATCGCACCGCCCAGCAGCGACCAACCATTGCTGATTCCCCAGGAAAATTCGCCGGTGCCGAAAAAGTCACCGTGGGAGTGGTACTGCAGGTTGGACGGTCGCCCGGCAGACAGCTTGTAACGAACCTGCCCGGGACGCGTCAGGTAGGGAACGCCTGCCGTATCGAGCTGGAATTTCTGTACCGAACCGTCCTGCTCCTCGACCCGCACATCCAGCGTGCCGGACACGGCGTCGTTAAGGTCCTGGATCCGAAAAGGGCCTGCCGCCACCAGCGTTTCATAGAGCACACGCCCCTGCTGGCTGATGACAACCTTTGCATTGGTCTTGGCCACCCCGACCACTTCCGGTGCATAGCCCCGCAGGTTGGGCGGCAGCTGGCTTTCGTCTGACTTGAGCCCGGCACCGGTAAAGCGGAAGCTGTCGAACAGGTCCGAATACAGGTAGTCCTCGCCCAACACCAGGCGTGCCTTCAGCGCAGGAATGGCGCGATATGCGTAATAGCGACTCCACTCCAGTTTTTGCCGGCTGGCCTGCGCCTCGCGGTCTTTCTCGACACGCCCTTGCCAATCCGCCCGCAGGCGCCAGGCCCCGGCATTGGCCCCGAGTGTGCCGTTACCGCTGAGGTCATTGCGCGTACCGTCACCTTTGCGGTAGCTGGACTGCGCCGTCATGTTGTAGTCGACCAGCAGCCCCGGCACCCCCTCGTCCCAACGTGACGGCGGGTCCCAGTTGATGGCGCTGTATTCCAGGTAGGCCTGGGGAAGGTTGATGTCCAGGGTGGACGTGCCCAGGTCGGCACTGACCTCCATGCCAGGCAAGCCCGTGACATCCAGGCACTGCCCGCCCTTCCACCACTTCAACTGGTCAGCACCGGACGCCTTGAGGCCCAGTTGCTCGACAAGCTCGCGCGATAAACAGGGCACACTGCCTTTGGGATCATCATCGGGGGCAAAGAACGCCACCGATTGTTCAGATATAGGTTGGGTATTGAGCTGGACCACCATCGAGTAGGTGCCAGGCAAGATAAACCCACTGCGTGCAAACTGAGACAGGTCAATATTGGAGCGATCAATCAGATCAAGAACGTCGGTATTAAACTCAATATCCCCGGCGCCCATTGCAGTTCCAGCCAGTGATATCAACCCGCCAAAGAGGCTGGGGCGCAGCGTATTCATGACTTTCGACGTATTCAACATACACGCAACTCAATCTTCAAAAGTATTCCAACTTGAACCGCACTGCCGCGCGGTGAGCCCCTGCCAACAGCGGCACTCCGTTGCCCACCAGGCGGAGCCTGTAATGAAGTGTCATGTCGCCATCAACCACCGGCAGCAGCGCCATCGGCACTCCCGGCACACTCACCTGGCCAGCGGCGTCCTCAATATGGAAAGCAACCCCCTGCGAGGCCCCAAAGGCCGCAAAGGTGCGCCCGCCCATATCGCTGGGCCCGTCGAACGTCACGCGAAGATGCTCCCAGTCCGGCAGCGTTTCGCCGGGGCGCAGCGGGTCGGGACGCGTCACGGTGCAGTTGACCAGCCGTAGCTGGAACGGCTGCATTTGCCCCGCGCCCTCTCGCAACAGGCGGCCGATGGGTTCGGGAGGCATGTCGATGGTCTGATCGGCAGTGACCGCTTCCAGCCCGCAGGCCGAGTCGATGATCTCGCCTCCCAGCGTGACGAGCCCATCGCCTTGCACACGCGTCTGCGCGGCATCACAAGGGCTGATGAACAACGTCAATGAAGAGGCAATAGCGAGACTTATGAATGTTTTCACCTTGATCTCCCGCCAGTTTTCCCCCGCCACCAGTGGTGGCGGGGGAAACACTTACTGATAAGCCAAGGTGAAGTTGGTGACTGCGCTGAAATCACCAGGAACGATGTCGCCTGTCGCCTGGCCTTGTACGTAGGCGCCGAACTGCAGGGTGTTATTACCGGCAACAATGGCCTGCGGAGTGGTTGGCACGCCCAGCTCAATCGCTTTGCCACCGTGGGTCATCATGATGCCGATGCCGCCCGCGCTGCCGACCGTGCCGATGCCGCCAGGCACAACGCTGGACGGTGCACCGGTGAAGGTAGTGGTCACGGTGTTATCGGTGAGGCCAGACAGGTCGCACCCTTCAAGCTCGATCGCCACGGGGCGGGCGGTGGACTTGCCGCCGGATTGCAACTGATGCTTTGCAATAGCGCCAAGTGCAACTGACTGATCCACAGACTCAGGCTTGATAGAGCAAGCACCCGAATGGACCGAACCGGTAAATGTAATCGTCCCGTCCGCCGCATTAGCAACAGAGATCGAACCCGCCAACAGGCCGACAGTCAACAGCGCAGCTTTTACTTTAGTCTTCATTTGCAGAGCTCACATGTATTAAAAATCAAAACGAAATCCTGGCTTAGTTGCGCACAGGACTTAATTAACCCAGCGCCAGAACAATTTCCCGAAGCAATGGAAATTGGATGCTTTCCAATTACTTGTATTGCAATTCAGGAGTTCGTTCGAGGCCGGGCAATTATCCATTTCGATTTTGAATATGAAAGCCGGTCGATTCGCTTATTCACGTAGCCTTGTCACACCAAGACACATAGGAAAATTATGGCACTTTGCCAAAACTTTTGAATCAACCGTAAGAAACGGACTACATCAACTTAACGAGAATGATTTAGTGCAGAACAAGTCCGTAAGAATAGGATTACATATTATAAAAAACAACAGTAATTACTGGGGCACGCCAACTAACAAGTTGGCGAATATGTCGAAAGGGTCAGTGCGCTGATCGGCCCGTTTCGAGCCCCGTCTCACAAGACGCGAGATGACCGTTCGTCTGCCGGGGTTGCGGCGGCAATAAGATATATCTTACGTTGTATCTAAACCAAACGAGAGCACCCAAAATGAGAGACCATCATTCACACCGCGACCCCGGTGACAGCCGCGACGGCTTCGACAAACGTCCAGGCCGCGAGCGCGGCGGCCGTGGCCCGCGGGTCTTCGCCCCCGGCGACCTGAAACTGCTGCTGCCGGCGCTGATCGCCGAACAGCCGTGCCATGGCTACGACCTGATTCGCCGGATCGAGACCCTGTTCGACGGCGCCTACAGCCCCAGCCCCGGCGTGATCTACCCCACGCTGACCTTTCTCGAAGAAAGCGAATTGATTACCGGCGACGCCGAAGACGGAAAAAAACGCTACACAATCACCGACGCCGGTCGTCTCTTCTTAAGCGAACAGGCGGTTGCCCTCGAAGGCATTCGCATGCGCATGGATGTGAGCAAACGTTCGCTGCGGGGCCAGGACCGTCCGCCGGAAATCCACGAGGCGGTGCATAACCTGCGCCACGCCTTGCATTCGCACCACGGGCGCTGGAGCCCGGAAGAAATCGTTCGTGTCGCGGCGCTGCTCAACAGCACCGCCCAAGCCATTGCCGACGGGAAAGCTCAATGAATACCCAAGCCATCCACCGCGTGACCCACGAAATCAAACGCCGCCGCCTCGAAGTCCTGCGGGTGGTCGACATCACCCCGCGCATGCGCCGCATCACCCTGGGCGGGCCGGAACTGGCGGGCTTTATCAGCCTGGGCAGTGACGATCACATCAAGCTGCTGTTCCCACAGAACGCCGCCGAACAAGCGGCGCTGGACAGCCCCGACTTCAACCTGCGCGGCGACGGCCCGCAACCCGCCATGCGCGACTACACCCCACGCCGGTACGACCTGGACATCGGCGAGCTGGACATCGACTTCGTGCTGCATGGCGATGGCCCTGCCTCCACCTGGGCCGAGCAGGCCAAGGTCGGTCAGCACCTGCACATCGGCGGGCCGCGTGGCTCGATGATCGTGCCGGATATCTTCGACAGCTACCTGTTGATCGGCGATGAAACCGCGATTCCGGCGATTGCCCGGCGCCTGGACGAATTGCCGGCGGGGCGCAAGGTATTGGCGGTGATAGAGATCGCCAATGCGGCGGAACAGCAGCCGCTGGTCAGCGCTGCCGAAGTGGAAGTGATCTGGGTGGTGCGCGGCCAGGATGACCTGCTCGAGACGGTGCAGAACCTGACGCTGCCGGGCGGTTCGCTGTACAGCTTTGTCGCCACCGAGAGCAAGCTGTCGCGCCAGGTACGGCGGGTGCTGCTGGACACGCACAACGTCAATGAGGCATTCCTCAAGGCCGTGGGTTACTGGCAACAGTGATCCCTGTAGGAGCGAGCTTGCTCGCGAAGAACCTGAGAGCGCCGCGTTAAACCAGACACACTGCGTTATCGTTAACGTTCTTCGCTAGCAAGCTCGCTCCTACAGATTTTATCCAGCCCCACCACCCCCAGAGCAATCAGCACAAACCCCACCAGAATCCCCCCGGCATTGATGAACACCTGTGGATAACCCAGGGTGTCCACGTTAATGAACGGGTACTGATACAGCCCCCACACATACCCGCGCAACAACACATAGGCGAAGTACACCACCGGGTAAATCACCCACAGCCCGATGTGTTTGAGGCGCAGACTGCCCTTGGGCACGCACCACCACCAATACGCGACAAACACCAACGGCATCACGTCGTGCAGCAGCTCGTCCGCCACAAACTGCACCCCCGCAGGCTGCCACATGTGGCGCAACAACAGGCTGTAGGCGAGGCTGACCACGACAATGCTCACGGCAATCCCGCTGCTGACTACGGGCCCGAGGAAGAACCGGCTCGCCGCGGTTGGCCGTTGCACCCACGCATGGGTCAACACCACCGCCACCAGGGTGTTGGTGAGCACGGTGAAGAAGCTGAAGAAATTCACCAGGCCCGGCAACAGGCTGGCGCCATCGACCCAGCGGAAGTAGAAAATGATGTACTGCTGCAGCGCCAGGCCGGCCCAACCGCCGAGGGCTGCGAGGCCGATAAGGTGACGTTTCACCTCAGTCCTCGACCGGTCGCTTGGTGCGCATCAACTTCACGTACAAACCTTCGACCTTCTCCCGCGCCCACGGGGTCTTGCGCAGGAACGACAGGCTCGACTTGATGCTCGGGTCACTGGAAAAACAGCGGATGTTGATGCGCTCGGCCAGGCCTTCCCATTGGTAATGCGCCACCAGCGCGGTGAGGACCTGTTCCAGGGTGACGCCGTGCAGTGGGTCTTTGTTTGTCGCGGTCATGCCGGGCCTTTTGTGCAGAAAAGAAGAAAACGAAGCCGCGCACCTTAGCGGACGGGCCGTGCGGGTGGAAGCGTTGCCTTCACTATAGGCCACTGTTCGATCGTTCCCACGCCCTGCATGGGAATGCCGAATTGGACGCTCTGCGTCCCTCGGTCGACGCAAGTTTTAACCCTGCGCAATGGTGACGCAGAGCGTCACGGCATGCATTTCCACGCAGAGCGTGGGAACGATCAGCGTGGGAGTGATCGAGCGGGGTTTGGGAAAGTTCCCCTTGGCAGGGAAAAAAGTGATGTTATATTGTAACGATAACTATCAAAGGGTATCGAATCCCTTACCGTTTGCAGCCTTCTCTTTTTGCCGTTTGCCAAGGAACGACCGATGTCCCTCTCTTCTCTCTGGCGCCTCACCCCGCTGGCCGCCGCCCTGTTGATCACCTCCCAGGCCAACGCCCTGGAACTGCAACCCCAAGTCATCACCGGCAACCCGCTGGGCAGCGAAACCCTCGCCTCGCCCACCACCGTGCTGGAAGGCGATGACCTGACCCTGCAACAAAAAGGCAGCCTGGGTGAAACCCTGAACAAGCAGCCCGGTGTGTCGTCGTCGTACTTCGGCCCGGGGGCCAGCCGGCCGATCATTCGTGGCCAGGATGGTGACCGCATTCGCCTCCTGCGCAACGGAGTCGGCGCGCTGGATGCCTCGTCGTTGTCCTATGACCACGCCGTGCCGCTGGACCCGGTCAACGTCGACCGCATCGAAATCGTGCGTGGCCCGGCCGCCCTGCTCTATGGCGGCAGCGCCATCGGCGGCGTGGTCAATACCTTCGACAACCGCATCCCCACCGAAGCCATCGAAGGCATTCACGGTGCTGGTGAATTGCGCTACGGCGGCGCCGACACCACCCGCAGCAGCGCCGGCAAACTGGAAGCCGGCAACGGCACCTTCGCCTTGCACCTGGACGCCAGCGCGCGGGAATTCAACGACCTGAAAATCCCCGGTTTTGCCCGCAGCCGCCATGCACGGCCAAGCGAAGACGGTGAAGGCAAGAACGGTCGCCTCGGCAACAGCGACGGACGCCAGGACGGTGGTGCAGTCGGCGGTTCCTACACTTGGGACGACGGTTACGCCGGGCTGTCCTACAGCAACTACGACAGCAACTACGGCTCCCCGGCCGAGCAGGACGTGCGCATCCGCATGAAGCAGGATCACTACGCCCTTGCGTCCGAAATCCGCAACCTGCAAGGCCCGTTCACCTCGGTCAAACTCGACGCCGGCTATACCGACTACAAGCACATGGAAATCGAAGGCGGCGAGACCGGCACCACCTTCAAGAACAAGGGCTATGAAGCCCGGGTGGAAGCGCGACACTTGCCGATCGGGCCGTTCAACGGCGTGGTGGGCGCCCAAGTCAGTCGTAATGAATTCTCGGCCCTGGGTGAAGAAGCCTTCGTGCCGCAGACCGATACCAACGCCGGCGCGCTGTTTATCCTCGAAGAAATGCAGGCCACCGAGCGCCTCAAGCTGAGCCTCGGCGGGCGCCTGGAACACACTAACGTCGACCCGGACGGCAAAGGCAACGCACGCTTCGCCAATGCCGACAAATCCGCCGACTTCACCGCCGGCAGCCTGTCGTCCGGCGCGGTGTACACCCTCACGCCGATCTGGTCCCTGGCCGCCACCCTCGGCTACACCGAACGTGCCCCGACCTTCTACGAGCTGTATGCCAACGGCGCTCACGTCGCCACCGGCACCTATGAACTGGGCGACGCCAACCTGTCGAAAGAAAAAGCCGTGTCCAGCGACCTGGCGCTGCGCTTCGACAACGGCACCCACAAGGGCAGCTTCGGCGTGTTCTACAGCCACTTCTCCAATTACATCGGCCTGCTGGGCAGCGGTCGCACCTTGAATGACGAAGGCGAGGAAGACGCCGGCGGCATCCCTGAGTACAAATATTCCGGTGTGCGTGCGCGTTTCGCAGGCTTTGAAGCCCAGGATCACATCAAGCTGGGGGAAGGTGCCTACGGCAAGTTCGCGCTGGAACTGTCGGGCGACTACACCCGTGCAACCAACCTGGACACGGGTGAAGCGTTGCCCCGCATTGCGCCGTTGCGTTTGAACAGCGGCCTCTTGTGGGAACTGGATCGCTGGCAGGCGCGGATTGACGTTGAACACGCGGCGGGCCAGGGCCGGGTGCCGGATAACGAAAGCGGCACCGACGGCTACACCACCTTGGGCGCCAGCGCCGGCTACCGCTTCAATGTCGGCGGCAGCCAGTGGCTGGCGTTCGTCAACGGCGAGAACCTGACGAACCAGACCGTGCGCTACGCCAGTTCGATCCTGCGGGACATCGCCCCTGCGCCGGGGCGGAGTGTGCAGGTTGGGTTGCGCACCACCTTCTAACTGACTGCACTCGGTTAAAACTGTGGGAGCGGGCTTGCTCGCGAAAGCGCAGTGTCAGTCAATACATGGGTGACTGACTCACCGTCTTCGCGAGCAAGCCCGCTCCCACATTGACTGTGCCCACTTCGAATAGGTGGTGGGGTTAGTACCGCGCATCCACGGGCTTACCCCCCTTCGGCCAGTCCTTCACCTTGTCCGGGAAATCCGGACGAGGTTGTTGGGAGAAGTACGCTGCCACATCCACCGCCTCCTGATCCGACAACCCGCCCTGCCCCAACGGGAATTTCTCGTGAAAACCGATCGGCATGTTGCGTTTGACGAACGCCGCCGCCGTGTACAGCCGCGCCATCCCCGCCCCGATATTGAACGACTGCTCGCCCCACAACGGCGGGTACACCAACTCGCCATCCGCCCGCGTCAACCCTTGGCCATTGTCGCCATGGCACACCGCGCATTGCCGGGCGTACACCTGCCTGCCATTCTGCATATCCGGCTTGATCGCCGGGTCGACCTTGCCCACCCCGCGCCCGGCGACTTTGTCTTCGGGCCTGGTGTTGTTTTTCATCCAGTCGAAGTACGCCACCATCGCCTGCATATCCGCCGATTCCGCTGGCAACGGCTTGCCATTCATCGAGCGACGGAAGCAGCCGTTGATCCGCTCTTCCAGGCTCACCACCTTGCCCGCACGCGGCGCATAGCTCGGGAAAAATGCCGAGACGCCCACAAACGGCGAACCATCCGCCACAGTGCCGGCGTTGAGATGGCAGCTGGTGCAGTTCAGCGAGTTGCCCACGTTATTGGGCAGCAGTTCCTTGGTCTGCAGGTGCAGGCGCATGCCGCGTACCACCTGATCGGTATTCGGCGCCGCCAACAATTCGGCCAGGCGTGGGGTTTCAAACGCTGACGAGTCGGTGGTGACCGGGTTGAGCTGGCCGCGCATTTTCTTCACTTGGGCAGCCGTGACAGGCGTGCCTTCGTTGCCCCAACGGCTGCGCACGAAACTGAGGATTTCAGCGATTTCCTGATCCGCCAACCGCGCAAACCCAGGCATGGTGTAGACCCGTGGATGGGCTGCGGTCTCGGCGGTTTCCCAACCGGTGAGGGTGATGTGCAGCAGTGACGTCGGGTTGTTCGAGGCAACGCTCGGGTTGCCGGCCAACGGCGGGAACAGCCCTTTCACCCCGCCGCCATCGCTGCGGTGGCAGTCACTGCAAAACTGCATATAGCCCAGGCCACCACGGCTGGTGAACAAGTCCTTGGGCGGTGCGGCGGGTTCGTGGGCCACGGCGGGCATCGGCAGGTCGTCCTTGCCCGGCGGCAGGGATTTGAGATACGTCGCGATGGCGGTCAAATCGGCATCGGTGAAGTGTTGGGTACTGTGATGAATCACATCCGCCATGTTGCCCGCGACCGTGGCAAAGCGGTTCTGCCCGGTCTTGAGCAATTGCACGGTGTCGTCCACCGTCCACAGGTTGCGCAGGCTCAAGGCGCGCCAGTGCTCGACAGTCGCACCGGCCAGGTAATGCCGGCCACTGCGGCCCGCGTCGCTCATGGCTTTTTCCTGGAAGGCGATGCCGCGCGGGGTGTGGCACGAGCCGCAGTGGCCCAGGCCCTGGACGAGGTAGGCGCCACGGTTAAGCACGTCATCCTTCGCCGGGTCCGGCACGAATGGTTGCTTGTCGAGAAACGCCAAATTCCACAACGCCAGGCCCCAGCGCTGGTTGAACGGGAAGCCCATCTCGGCGTCCAGGTTGGGTTTGTTCACCGCCTCCACGCCCTGCATCAGGTAGGCGAACAAGGCGCGCATGTCGCCTTCGCTCATCCTCGCGTAGGACGGGTAAGGCATCGCCGGGTACAGGTTCTGCCCGGCCGGCGTCACGCCTTCACGCATCACCCGGTCGAACTGCTCGAAGGTGTACTGGCCGATGCCGGTGTCACGGTCCGGGGTGATGTTGCTCGAGTAGATCGTGCCCATTGGCGTGCCCAGTTCAAGCCCGCCGGCCATTTGCGCGCCTTGCCTGGCGGTGTGGCAGGCGATGCAGTCGCCCAGTTGGGCAACGTATTTGCCCTGTTCGATCAGCGTGGGGTCGGCTTCGTTGGCGTGCAGGGGAAGGGAAAGGCACAGCACCACCCCCACAAGGCCCAGACGTGACAGGGGAAAAATCATCGCACTATTCCTTTAATAACCCGGCCTGGGGCGGTCCCCTCGGCGCAGGTCTGCAATCGTTTTTATTGGGTCATCAGGCAGATAACCGGGGCATGGTCAGCCCCAGCTTCGTTGTAGCGGATTTTTTGCGCGCGGCCCTTGATGTGGATCAGGCGGCATGTTCTACAGTGGAACTGAAATTGACTAATTGACGCGGGCATCGATGTCGGCGAGGAGAGCAAGGATGCGTTATTCACCCTTTGTGGGGCGCATTGGCGGCGAATCCGTCAGTGCCTGGGATATTCACTACGCCGCCGCCGAAGCCCAACTGCGTGGCGAAGACGTGATTGTGCTCAGTGTCGGCGACCCGGATTTCGCCACACACAGCGCGATCTGTGAAACCGCCGTGGACGCCCTGCGCGCCGGCGACACCCACTACACCCCTGTGCTCGGCCGCCCGAAACTGCGGGAAGCCATCGCAGCCCGGCAGAGCCTGCTGCAAGGGATTACGGTGCACGCCGACAATATCGCCCTGGTCGCCGGCGCGCAGAATGGCCTATTCGCGGCCTGCTTGTGCCTGTTCAGCCACGGCGATGAAGTGCTGGTGCCGGAGCCGATGTACCTGACCTACGAGGCCTGTGTCCAAGCCTCGGGGGCACGCATTAAAACCGTCGAACAACCGGCCGCCAACGGCTTTCGCCTGACCCGCACCGCGCTGCAAGCCGCGATTACCGACAAGACCCGGGGCATCGCCCTCGCTACACCGTGCAACCCCACCGGCAACGTCTACTGCCGCGAAGAGCTGGAAGCTGTCGCCGAAGTGGCACGCGCCCACGACCTGTGGGTGATTTGCGATGAAGTGTATGGGCAGCTCATCTATGACGATCAACACCTGAGCATCAGCGCATTACCCGGCATGGCCGAGCGTACGGTGGTGCTCAACAGCCTGTCGAAAAGCCACGCCATGACTGGCTGGCGGGTAGGCTGGGTGGCAGGCCCGCCCACGTTGATCAGCCATCTGGAGAACTTGCTGCTGTGCATGATTTACGGCCTGCCAGGGTTTATCCAGGCGGCGGCGATCAAGGCACTGGAACTGGATGAGGCCTTGGTCAGCGATGCCCGTGCGGTGTATCGGCGCCGGCGTGACCTGGTGGTGAACGCGTTGAGTGCGATCAGCAAGCTGGACTGCCGAGTCCCCCAGGCGGGCATGTTCATGCTGGTGGACGTACGCCGCACCGGGCTCAGCGGCCGGGAATTCGCCTGGCAACTGTATCGCCAGACCGGCGTATCGGTGCTTGACGCCCAGGCGTTTGGCCCCAGCGCCGAAGGGTTTGTGCGGGTTTCGTTTACCGTCGCCGATGACACCCTCAGGGAGGCTTGCCAGCGCATTGCCGGCTTCGTCGAAGGGCTTGGGGCCAACGCCGCGCCTTTACGTGATCGCCGATAACGGGCATAAAACGCCCTTTGCCCCGTTCGAAGGACTGCCATGTCTCAAGGATTGACCTATCGCAAGGCGCACCTGGATGACCTGCACACCCTGTGCGTGCTGGGCCAGCCGCTGAACCGCCTGCACCACCAGGAACGGCCCGATATCTACCGTGACGCCACCGACCAGGTGGAGCGCGACCAGTCCCATTGGCGGCCCTGCCTGACCAGCCGGGTTCAGGCGGTGTTTCTTGCCGAGCAGCACGGCGTTGGTGTTGGATTTATCACCGCGCAAATCATCGAGACCGCCAGCCCGTTGTTGCAGCCGCTGCGTGTTGCCAGGATCGGCTCGATCTGCGTGCTGGAGGCACACCGCGGCCAGGGCATTGGCCGTGAACTGATGGCGCTCGCCGAACGCTGGGCCATCCGCCAGGGCGCCCGGGATTTGCGCCTGACCGTCTGGGCCTTCAACGAACCGGCGCAGCGGCTGTACGAGGAATTGGGCTACGAAAAACGCGCCTTCGAAATGGGCAAGCGCCTCGGTTAAATCGATGGACAAGCCACGCGCGGCCCGGCGAATATCGACGCCCAACTTCATCAGGCACGGACGCTGACCATGCTCGACATTCTTCAGGGCACGCCCCTTTGGGTGTACGCCGTTTATCTGTGGATCTGCTGGTACGGGATCAAAGCCACCCGCGGCAGCCGAGAAAACCACCGGTCACTGGTTATCCTGCCGGTGGTGCTGGTGATCTGGTCGCTGCTGTCCATTGAACATTCAACGCTGTCGATCGGCTGCTGGCTGGGCGGTGCCGCCGTGGGCTGCCTGTTGGCGATGGCGATGTTCACCGCCAAGGGTGCAAGCCTCGATGGCCACACGCTGGTGCTGCCCGGCACCTGGAAAATCCTGCTGATCTCCCAACTGTTCTTCGCCGTGAAGTATTACCTCGGTTACCAGCACGCCGTGCACCCGTTGCTGTCGAGCACCGCGCCAATGCTGGCCCTGGCGGGCGGGGCTTCGGGTTTTACCGTTGGGCTGTTTTGCGGGCGGGCGATCAAGCTGCAGCGGGCGTTGGCATCATTCAACCGCGATGAGGGCATTGTGCTGCCTTGACCTGATCCCCCTCCCCGCTGAAAATGCGCGACGCTTTTCCCGTCTCCCCGTTTACTGAAGTAGTGAAATTTCAATGTCTGATTCCCGCACCGAAGAATCCGTAGTCGCCTTGCAATCCAAAGCTGAATACGAAAACGCCATCAATCTTTCACAGCACGTGCCGGCGGCCAAGACCATCAGTGAAATGGTGCTGGACGCGTTCCACACCTCCAAGGAAAGCGACCAGATCCGCGAGCTGCGCGTGGCCATCCGCCAGGCCCACGACGCTTTCGACGACGACAAGGCCTACGACCTGATGGGCGAGCTCAAGCAGCTCAAGGACGCCGAAGCCGCCGACAACGCCGCCCTCGAAGACCTGAACAGCAAGTTCTCCATCAGCCGCATCCTGTCCAGCTTCAAGGACGACCCGGAGTTCCAGGAGCTGGTCTACGGCCTGGCCCTCAAGGTGCTGAACCAGACCCACCAGGCCATCAGCAACCCGAGCGCCGGCAAAGGCAAGGCTTCCCGCCCGAAGAAGGAAGTGGAAGTGTTCGCCATCAGCAAGGACGGCATCAGCGTCACCCTGCCGCTGCGTTCGCCGCGCTCCAAGCCGAACGTGGACCGTGAGGCGTTTGAATTCCTCGGCTTTACCTTTGTCGGTGAAGGTGACGAGGCGGAACTGGAAGTTGAAACCTTTGTGGATAACTCGGGCGCCGAGCAGCCACTGACGCGTAAATGCATCATTACGGCATTGCAGCAGCAAACCGCATTTGATGGCTACAGCATCGCCCAGCAGTAACCCGATCTAAATGTGGGAGCGGGCTTGCTCGCGAAGACGCTGGGTCAGTCACGTATGCATTGACTGACACTCCGCTTTCGCGAGCAAGCCCGCTCCCACATTTGACCTGCGTCGCAGCGAATTCAGCCTACGACTTGAGCCGCAAATACCTCGCGAAACCGCTGCATCTCATCAGCGTTGCCCACGGTGACCCGCACCCACTGCGGCCAGTTTTGCCACACGCGCCCAATCTTCACGCCCTGCTCGCCCAGCCGCTCGATGACCTGTTCCGCCGGACGGCGCACATCAATCATGAAGCAGTTGCTGTGAGACGCCGTGCAGGTGAATCCGCGGTTTTTTAGCCAGGCCACCGTCTCATCCCGCAACCGGGTATTGAGCGCCTTGCGCGCCGGCACCAGTTGCGCATCTGCAAGGCTGGCGCGGGCGCCCAGCAGGCTGGCGGCCGCCGGCACGTTGTCCCCGCCAAACACCGCCAGTTGTTCCAGCAGCTGCGGATGACCGATCGCAAGCCCCAGGCGTGCGCCGGCCAGGCCGTAGATTTTCGAGAACGTGCGCAGCACCAGCAAGTCGTCATGGTCCTTGACCCACGCCACACAACTGGGTGCGTCACTGAAGTCGATGTAGGCCTCGTCCACCAGCAAAATGCTGCCCTGGGGTTTGCGCGCCAGTGCCTGTTCGATGGCCTTGGCGGGTGTAAGGGTGCCGGTGGGATTGTTCGGGTTGCAGAGGTAGATCAGGCCGGGCTGGCGGTCAACGGTGAGCATGGCGGGAAGGTCATGGGCGTGATCGGCGTTGAGGTCCACTTCATGCACCCTGGCCTTGCACGACTCGGCTGCCTGGCGCGGAACTTCGTAGGAAGGCGTGGCCATCACCAGGCTGCGGGTTTCGCTGGTAAACGCCAGCACCGCGTAGCGCAACGCAGCCATGGAGCCGGCGAACACCGCCACCTGCTCCTCCAGAATGCCCTGCTGCCGGGCAAATTGTTCAACCAGCGCGTACATGTCCGGGTACGGGTAGCGCCCCGAAACGGCAATACCGCGCTGCATGGCCTGCCGCGCAGCCGGCGAGGGCCCGTAGGGGCTTTCGTTGTAGTTGAGCAGCACCTCGGGCGCCGCCACGGCGGGGCTTGCCTCAGCCCAGTCCAGGCGACCCAGCAACGGCAAGGCCGCGCCCAGTGCGATCAGGGAACGACGACTCACGTTGACCATGAAGACCTCTCCTTGTCGGCTCGCAGCTTCAGGTGCGGGATTCGCCCCCGTTCCTGCAATTGGGTATGACGAGGAAAACAGCCGGTGATTTACCCAACCAACAAAAAGCCCCGCACTTCATACCGAAGGCGGGGCTTTTGCGTTTCCGGCTAGTTGGAATGAAAACGCCGGTTCAACGCGATCCGCTTGGCCTCCACTGCCCGCAGGTGTTTGTGGTGACGGCGCCACAGCAACAGCACGATGATCAGCACCAGCACCACCAGGCCACCGCCCCACAGCAGGTACGGCATGGCCGTGATCAACAACGGCGCATCCCCACCGCGACGCAGGCTGGTGACTTCTTCGGAACTGACGCTCAGCGCCGGGTTGCCGAAGGTGTGCAGGCTGTAGTTGGCGATGGCGGCGATTTGCGCGTCGTTCAGGTCACCGCCCAGGGCCGGCATGCTCACGGCGCCGTCGGCACCTTTGCGGTCGATGCCCGCGATGATCGCCATCACCAGGTTGTTGGCCTGGTTGCCGTTGAGCGCGGTGTTGAGGCTCAGGGACGGGTAGAACTTGTCAGCCGAGCCCTGGCCATCGCGGCCGTGGCAGCTGGAGCAGGCCGAGTTGTAGAGGCGTGCGCCATCCAGTCCGGTGGCGTCGGCCAGTGAGGCTTGATCGCCCTGGCCGGTTTCCAGGGTGCTCATGTCCACCGGCTTGACGTCACGCACCACCCGCTCGGTTTGCCCGGGATCGCGGATCGGCGGCACGCTGTGCAGGTAGGTGGCCATGGCATGCAGGTCGCTGTCGCTGAGGTAGCGGAAGCTGTTTTCCACGGCTTCGGCCATGCCGCCCGCGGCTTGGGCCTTGTCGGCGAGGTGACCGTTTTTCAGGAAGTTGACCAGGTCATCTTCGCTCCAGTCCCCCAGCCCGCTGACCTTGTCGGAGGTGATGTTGGGCGCAACCCAGCCCCCCAGTTTGGCGCCGGCCAGGTACTGGCTGTTGTCCTCGGCCATCAAGGCATTACGTGGGGTGTGGCAGGCGCCGCAGTGGGCGAGGTTGTCCACCAGGTACTGGCCACGGCTGGTCTGTTCGGTGGCGCCGGGCTTGGGCACGAAACCCTGGCTGTCGAGGAACACCAGGTTCCAGCCGAACATCAGTTGGCGGATGTTGAACGGGAACGCCAGGTGCGTTTCCGGCACCGGCTGGTCCACGGCTTTGACGCCCTGTTGCAAGTACACGTACAAGGCGTGGATGTCGTCATCGCTCATGCCCTGGTAAGAGGTGTAGGGCATCGCCGGGTACAGGTGCTGGCGCTTGGCGTTGATGCCTTTGCGCAAGGCGTCCGCCAGTTGCTGCTCGGTGTAGTCGCCGATGCCGTAGGCCTTGGACGGGGTGATGTTGCTGGAGATGATCTTGCCCATGGGCGAGTCGATCACATACCCGCCGGCCAGCGGCGCGCCGCCATTCTCGGCGGTACGGTGGCAGGCTTCGCAATCGCCGGCACGGGCGACATAGGCGCCCTTCTCGATCAGCGCGGCGGTGTCTTCAGCGGCAAACACCGGCAACGCGGTGAGCAGCAAGGCCAGCAATGGAAATTTAAGCAATCCCATGACCTAGACCTCCCGCGCAATGATGTCGGCCATACGGATACTCAGCGCCACGCCGGCCAGGGTCGGGTTGATGGTGCCGGAGGCCGGTATCACCCCGGTGGTGGCGAGAAACAGGTTGGCGTGGTCGTGGGTGCGGCACTCGTGGTTGACCACCGAATCCTTGGGGTTGGCGCCCATGATCACGGTGCCCATCAGGTGGTCGCGGTTCTGGTAGCCGGTGTTGTCTTCCACCACCGTGCCGCCCATCAGTTGCACGAAGTGCGCATAGTCTTCAGTGACGCCGGCCTTGGCCGCCTTCACGTAGTCGCCCACCTCGTAGTTGACCACCAGCATCGGAATGCCCAGGGCGTCCTTGCGGGTGCGGCTCGGGCGCACGGTGTTGGTCTGCAATGGCAGGGTTTCATACACGGTAGAGACGTCGACCCAACGCGCCGCATCGTGGCGGATGCGTTCGTCCAGCTCCTTGCCGTACACGCCCTGGGCGATCAGCCGCTTGGCCACGGCAATGTTCGGCACGTTGTTGGAGATCGAGTGTTTGACCGAGGCCCGCTCCTTGCGGAACTCGCCGTCGCGGCGGTTGAAAATCCCGCCCTGCTGCACCGCGCCGCGTCCCGGCCACAACGGCTCGTCGGCGATAAATTGCAGGCCCTGGCCGGTGTGGTCCATCAGGTTGCGACCGACCTGGTCGGAGGAGTTGGCCACCTCGGAAATCAGCAGCAGCTTGGGGGTTTCCAGGCCGTGGGCGGCAACGATGAAGTACTTGGCAGTGAGCCGCACATCGGCGCCGGTGGAGCTGCGGTAATGGATGGCGACGATCTTGTCGTCCGCGCCTTTTTCCAGCTTGTAGGCGGTGGCGTCGGTGATCAGCTTGGCGCCGGCCTGTTCCGCATGGCGGGCGTGCACGTCGCCGCTGTACATCGCGCCGATGGGGCAGACCGGCATGCAGTTGTTGTTGCCGCTGCACGCCGGGCGCCCGTCGTAGGGTTCAGTGGCACGGCCATTGGGCTCATGGATAAAGTGATACCCCGCCGGGGCCATGCGTTCGCGCAGGCGCTGGAACAGGTAGGTATCACCTTCCGGCGCCATCGGGTACGGGCTTGAGCGTGGCGGGAACGCGCCGCCGCCCTGCCCGCTCTGGTCCTGGGTGTCACTGCCGCATACGCCCAGGGCAATTTCCGCACGCACGTAATAGGGTTCCAGCTCGCTGTATTCCAGCGGCCAGTCGCGACCTACGCCGTAGAGCGTCTTGAGTTTCATATCGTTGGGCAAGTAACGCCAGCACGCTGCCGCCCAGTGCCAGGTGGTACCGCCCACCAGTTTCAACATACCGGGGCGGAACTCGAAAGAACCGGTGTTCTCGATGTATTGCTCATCGTAAGAATGATGGGCCCACGGTTCATTCGGATAGGGTGAGTTGTAATTGCCCTTGTTCGACGAATTACGGAAGTTCTCGACTATCTTCCAGCGGGGAATATGTTCACCGGCTTCCAGAATAATCACTGACTTGCCGTGCCTGGCCAATTCAAATGCTGCGTTACTGCCTAATGCGCCGGAGCCAACCACAATGACATCGGCGTCAAAATCCTGATTCATAAAAGTGCCTTGTCTTAGTCGTTGGCCAGCGTGGCCGGAGGATTGACCCAGTAATTGGTTTTTCCCCGGGAGTACGTCGGGATCACCGTGGCGTCCGCGGTCGGCGCATAGGCCAGGGCGCCGGTGAAGGTGACCAGGCGCGTGCCGTCGGTGGCGCGCAGGGACACCGGCGTGCCGGTGTAGCCCAGGTACCAGGCGGAGACGATTTTCTGCGTCGTGTCCTTGATCACCGGGTCGGCGTAGAACGGGCTGCCGGACAACTGGCCGACGTTGCGCAAGTGATGCTGGCCAACCTTGCTCCACAAGGCTTTGATCTTCTCGGGGAATGCAGGGTCGTTCCGGGTGCACTGGGCCAGGATGCGCAAGGACAAGGCGGCATCCAGGTTCGAGCGTTCGAGGAGGAACATCGACAGTTGGCGGAAGGATTCAATGTCGTCGCTGGCGGCGCTGCTGACTTCCTGCGCCAGCGCGGCACCTGCCCACAGCGGGGCAAACAGGCCAGCACCGGTCAAGGCTGCGCCTGAATACAGGAGTTTTCTTCGGGTTATCACGGGATATCTCCTCATGAGTCGAACAACTATCGGCGCACGGGCCTAGTTCGACTTCACTGCAAAAGGCTGAGTACTTCGTTCACGGAGGTTGAACGGACTTTAAGAGCCCTTTTTATAACTGCCAGGAGAACGCCAAGCTGTCGTGCAGCTTGTTAATGATGAGAATGAGCAACAACGCGACCGTCTATAACAGCCGCTTAAACACCGTACAGCAATTTATCCTGCAATAACATGAAACATCCATTTGGATGTTTGCTCAGTTGTGCAGGTAATCCGCGAGGGGATACTTCGCGCACAAGGCTTGAGCCTGCAAGCGCAGGGATTCCTGTGCATTCGGATCCAGGGTGAACTTGTGCTCGTTGAGGGGCGTGACCGCATCGAGTACCCGGCACACCAGTTCGACGACCTGCCGACATCCATCGGCGTCGAGCTGGCGTTGCGCCAGGGAGCCGGTGCCGATACACAACCCGCCAGCGACGAATGATGGTCGCGTCTCTCCCGGTGCCCGATGCTTGTCCACGATGATGCCGCACTGCTCCAGCGCCGCCTGGGCGATGGCGCCGGTGATGCCGCCACGCAAGCGAATCAGCACCGAGTGGTTTTCACTGCGCCCGCCCACCACCTCGTAGTCACAGGCCTGGAACGCGCTGGCCAGTTCGTCGGCCGTGGTGCGAATACGCGCCATCCAGGCGTCGAAATCCGCGGACATGGCGTAGCCGAACGCCACCGCCTTTGCCGCGATCATGTTGAAGGCCGGTGCGCCCTGCATTCGTGGGAACACGGCTTGATCGAGGAGCCGGCTGAAGCTGGTCTTAAGGCCCGGCACCTTGGTTTCGGCGTCGCGACCGGAAAGGATCAGGCCGCCACGCGGGCCGCCCAGTTGTTTATGGGTGCACAGCGTAGTGACGTGGGCTGCGTCGATCGGGCTCGGATGGCGCCCGGTGGCGACCAGGCCGGCGATGGTCGAAATGTCCGCCAGCAGGATCGACCCGGCTTCGTCGGCAATCCCACGCAAGCGCGCGAAATCAATGGTGTGCGAGTAGGCCGTCGCCCCGCAGATGATCACGCGCGGGCGATGGGCCAGCGCCAGTGTGCGCACCTGGTCGTAATCGATAACACCCTTGGAGGTAGTGCCGTACCGGAGCGCCTTGTAGTTCGCGCCGGTGAACGCGACGGGGCTGGCGTGGCTCAGATGCCCGCCATGATCGGGGGCCATGCCGAGCACGGTGTCTCCCGGCTCCAGCAAGGCCGCCAGTACCTGATAGTTGGCAGTCGACCCCGAGTGTGATTGCACGCCTGCGTATTGCGCACTGAACAGCTCACGCGCTCGGCGCACAGCCAGGGCTTCGACCCGGTCGGCATTCTCGCAGCCGGCGTGATGACGCCAGCCGGGCGTGCCCTCGGCGGTCACGTTGACCAGCAGCGAGGCGGACGCCGCCAGGATATTCGGCCTCACTGCGCAGGACGAAGCGGCCAGCGACAGCGTCTGGTGTTGGCGCGTGACTTCCGCATCCAGCAACGCTGCCAGCTCCGCGTCTTCTGCCCGTAGATCCGCCAGCCCTCGTTGCAGCAGGTCGGCCTGGTGGGTAAGTGGTTGCGTGTCGACTGCCATTGTCCTGTGTTCCTTCCCTGAAAATCCCGTGCGCCTTTCCGTTGGGCGCAGGGCAATTAAGCAGAAAAATGAACATTTTCCAAATTAAATGATTCTTTTTGGCCGCACACAGGGGGACAAGACGCGGTTTTTCCTGGCTGAATGCTGGCCAATCGCCAAAAAACTGATCACGGTCTTTATTCTTGTGGCAGGCGCATGCAACACTTCGCGCCGCGGCGAAGCACGCACCCCCAGCGCAACATGGACGCTCTGTGTAGAACATAAGGAAGTGGTGGGCATTTGATTCACAGAAAAGAACGCACCGAGTATTTGAAGAGCAATATCAAATACCTGATCAAGAGCCGCGGAGAGACGCAGCTGTCGTTGTGCAATGCGGCCGGCCTGACCAGAACCACGATCTACAACATTCTGGAAGGCAAGGTCGTTAACGTACAGCAGTCCACCATCCGCAAGATCTCGGATTTCTTCGGCGTTTCCTATGAAGAAATCGAGACCCTCGACTTCGAAGAAAAAGAGATCATCGACAGCAGTATTTCCCCCCAGGGCAACATGAACCCTGCTGCCGTGCCGATCATCAAGCAAAGCCAGGTCATGGCGAGCATGGACAAGCGCATTGGCGAACTCGCCACGCTGTACCCGCTGACCTACTACTTCGGCACTTCCTACAACTTGATAGCCGTGCTGCTGGAACATGCGATTGCCGGCGTCAACGAGCCGGGCGATTTGTTGATCGTGCAGAAAGGGACGTCGAGCGACGACAAGGAAAAGTTGGTGTACGACAGGCTCAGCAAAAAACTATTTATCACGGATCAAGCGTGTGTCAGCTCGGATCGTATCTGTGTGGTGGGAGATATCATCGAGGAGCGCTTCAATGACAACGTATGAGCACGAAGTCGAGAACAGCAAATACAAGTTGCTGGGGTTCGAGAATGACAAGAGCCTGGCGGTGATCATGGTGATCGCCACGGGCAAGATCATTCGGATAAAGCTGAGCGAAGTGCTGAACAGCGAAATCATGGACAATTTAAATAAAATGGAAGTCAAGAACATGTACAAGAAGTTCTACTCACAGGGCGGAGCGCTGACCGCGTACGACCTCAACGACCGCAACGAGAACTCATGGATGATTTACATCATCCTGAACCTGCTGCTCTTTACGTTCTATATCTTCACCAGCATCGCCGCGACCAAACCTATTTACCTGGAGTCGCTGGGCATTATCGTCACGCCCGGCACGTTCCTTTACCCGCTGACGTTTCTGATCGTGGACTTGCTCAACGAACAGTTCGGCCTGCGGCTGGCGAGACGGGCCATCCTGTTTGCGTTTGCCAGTAACGCGATGATCATCATCCTGCTCTACGGCTCGACCTTCCTCCCCGGTTTGCCAGGCTGGAAGCTCGACGGGCCTTACAACGACGTGATCATCCAGGTGTCGTCGGTGCTCATCGCCTCTTCGGTTTCGTTCCTGGTGTCGGAGAACATCAACTCGTACCTGCTGTGCAAGATCAAGGAGCTGACCAATTCCAGGTACCTGTTCCTGCGGATTTTCCTGAGTACGTTCTTCGCGGTGATCATCGACAGTTTCCTGTTCTGCTTCATCGCGTTCTACGGCGCCATGCAGACCAGCGACATCCTGAACATGATCTACGTGCAGATTGCGATCAAGGTCTGCTTTGCCTTCTTCAACATCCTGCCGGCCTATGGCGCCCGCTCGCTGTTCAAGCGCTACATCACGGGCGATACCCAGGCCCAACCGCACGCCAGCTGATGATCGTTCCCACGCTCTGCGTGGGAATGCCGCCTCGGACGCTCTGCGTCCGCCTTCGTGACGCGGAGCGTCACGGGATGCATTCCCACGCGGAGCGTGGGAACGATCGACAGGTCTGCTTTGCCTTCTTCAATATCCTGCCGGCCTATGGCGCCCGCTCGCTGTTCAAGCGCTACATCACGGGCCCAACTGCACGCCAACTGATGATCGTTCCCACGCTCTGCGTGGGAATGCCGCCTCGGACGCTCTGCGTCCGCCTTCGTGACGCGGAGCGTCACGGGATGCGTTCCCACGCGGAGCGTGGGAACGATCGACATCACGCCAGTTTGCTTTTCAGGCTCTGCATGACGGCTGCCTTGTTTTCGAGGTAGTCGTTCAGGCCACGTGCGCGAAGGTTGCACGCGTCGCAGTTGCCACAACCCGTACCGATAATGCCGTTGTAGCAGGTCAGGGTCTGGTTGCGGATCAGGTCCAGCTGCTGGTGATCGTCCGCCAGGGCCCAGGTCTCGGCCTTGTTCAGCCACATCAACGGCGTTTCCAGGCGCACGTCGTATTCCATGCCCAGTTGCAGCGCTTTGTTCAGCGCCTTGACGAACTCGTCCCGGCAATCGGGATAGCCGGAGAAGTCGGTTTCACACACCCCGGTGATCACCGTTTCCGCCTTGACCTGGTAGGCGTAGATCGCCGCGAGGGTCAGAAACAGAATGTTCCTGCCAGGCACGAAGGTGCTCGGCAAACTCTCGCCCGAGCTGTTCACCGTGGGTACCGGAATGTTGTCGCGGGTCAGGCTGCTGATGGCCAGCTCGTTCAACAGCGACACGTCCATCACTTTGTGAACGGTGGCGCCCAGCTGTTTGGCGAGTTTCTGTGCGACTTCGATTTCCGCCACATGGCGCTGGCCATAATCGAAGGTAATGCAGTGCACCTCGTCATACAGCGCCAGTGCCTGGATCAGGCAGGTGGTCGAATCCTGCCCACCACTGAATACGATAACGGCTTTTTTACTCATCACGCTGCTTCCTGCATTTGTAAGATTTGGCATAGTTTAAAGGCCCCTCAATAAAAAACCCCGCGCTTCTTTCGAAGGCGGGGTTTTTTACTGCTCGATCACTCAGTGAGCGTACGTCAGCAGCAACTCTTTCGGCACCTGGAAATCCAGGGACATCATCACGCTCAAGGCGGTGATGGTGAAGATCGAGAAGACGAACAGCTTGCGTGCCCAGACGGTGTCATCCACCGCCTTGTAGCCGGTCCAGGCCATGTACAACCAGTACATGCCCATGGCGGCGGCAACGGCGAGGTAGCTCATGCCGGCGTAGCCACTGAAGGTCAACATCAAGGTCGCCACGAGGAAGGCCAGGATGTAGAGCAGGATGTGTTTTTTGGCGACCTTGATGCCACGCTTGACCGGAAGAACCGGAATCGAGGCAGCCAGGTAGTCGTTGAAGCGGAAGATCGCGATGGCATAGGAGTGCGGCATCTGCCACAGGCTGAACATCACCAGTAGCACCAACGCGGCCATGTCGAAGCTATTGGTCACAGCCACATAACCAATCACCGGCGGCATCGCCCCCGACAGACTGCCCACCAGCGTGCCGTGAACCGACTTGCGCTTGAGGTACAGGCTGTAGAAGCCGACGTAGATGACAAAGCCGATCACGGCAAACAGCGCCGCCAGCGGGTTGGCCACCTTGTACAGCAACACCACGCCGGCGATACCCAGGATGGTCGCGAAGATCAGTGCCAGTTTCAGGGAGATAAGGCCCTGGACCAGCACACGATTCTTGGTGCGTTCCATCTTGATGTCGATATCGCGGTCGATGCAGTTGTTGAATACACAACCGGAAGCTACCACCAGGGACGTGCCGATCATCGCAGCCAGGAAAATGGCCAGATCGACATGCCCCTTGGAGGCCAGGAAGAAACCGCCTGCCACAGAAAGCACGTTACCGAAAATGATCCCCGGTTTGGTGATTTGGATAAAGTGCTTAAGCGACATCGGGTCTTACCTCACTTCGCCATCATGAACGTATGGATGCTGAACATGATCCATACCGACAGGCCAACCAGCAGGAGGATCACCAAACCTGCGAACACGAACGCAATCACGTTATCGCGCTGAGCCTTCGAGCGGTCCAGGTGCAGGAAGTACACCAGGTGAACCAGGACCTGGATCACCGCGAACGCCAGGACGATCATCAAGGTGATCGACTTCGGCAAGGTTGGGTACATCACCAGGCCGAACGGGATCAGCGTCAGGATGACCGACAGGATGAAGCCAATGGCGTACGACTTGACGCTGCCGTGGCTGTCATCATGGCTGTCATGGGAATGTGCATTAGCCATTACAGAGTCCCCATCAGGTAGACAACGGTGAAGACGCAGATCCAGACCACGTCCAGGAAGTGCCAGAACAGGCTCAGGCAGCTCAGGCGAGTCTTGTTGGTGTTGGTCAGGCCATGTTTGTTGACCTGATACATCATGGTCGCCATCCAGATCAGACCGGCAGTCACGTGCAGACCGTGGGTGCCTACCAGCGTGAAGAACGCCGACAGGAAGCCGCTACGGTGCGGGCCGTAACCTTCGGAGATCAGCAGGTGGAACTCGTTGACCTCCATGCCGATGAAGCCCAGGCCGAACAGGAAGGTCAGTGCCAACCAGCTCAGGACGCCTTTCTTGCTGCCCTTGTAGAAGGCCAGCATGGCGAAGCCGTAGGTGATCGAGCTGAACAACAGCAAGGCGGTTTCGCCGAGCACGTAAGGCAGTTCGAAGATGTCGTGGCCCGACGGGCCACCCGCTACGTTGTTTACCAGTACCGCGTACACCGCGAAGATCGACGCAAACAAGATGCAGTCGGTCATCAGGTAGAGCCAGAAACCGAATACGGTCATTGGCCCCGAGTCGTGGTGATGGTCATCGTGCCCATGGTCATCGACATGGGCGTGTCCAGCATTGGTCACTAAGTTCGACATGGTTTAAGCCTGTTCCAACGAGGTTTCAACACGGTTGGCCGGGATCTTCTTCTCGGCAACCAGGCGAGCGTGTTGCTCGGCTTCGATGCGTTCGATCACGTCGACCGGCACCATGTAGCCTTGGTCATCACGGGCAGCGTGAACGATGAAGTAGCCGATGGTGCCCACCAGGCTCACGATGGCCAGCCACCAGATGTGCCAGATCATCGCGAAACCGAACACGGTCAACAGCGCGCCCATCACAACGCCGGTAGCGGTGTTGTTAGGCATGTGGATCGGTTCGTAACGCGCAGGCTTCTGGTACGCAGTACCGTCTTCCTTGGCTTCGGTGAACGGATCGATGCTGTCAGCCTTCGGCAGTACGGCAAAGTTGTAGAACGGCGGTGGCGACGAAGTCGACCATTCCAGGGTGTGTGCATTCCATGGGTCGCCGGATTCGCACATGTTCTGCTTGCGATCACGCACGCTGACATACAGCTGGATCAGCTGGCAGGCGATACCCACAGCGATCATCAGTGCACCCACCATGGCAACGTACAGGTACGGTACCCACTCAGGGTTGGTCGTGGCGTTCAGACGACGGGTCATGCCCATGAAGCCCAGAGCGTAGAGCGGCATGAACGCGACGAAGAAGCCCGAGATCCAGAACCAGAATGCAGCCTTGCCCCAGCCTTCGTGCAGCTTGAAGCCGAACGCTTTCGGGAAGTAGAAGCTGAAACCTGCGATGTAGCCGAATACTGCGCCGCCGATGATCACGTTATGGAAGTGAGCAATGACGAACAGGCTGTTGTGCAGTACGAAGTCAGCACCCGGGATAGCCAGCAGTACGCCGGTCATGCCGCCGATCGCGAAGGTCACCATGAAGCCCAGGGTCCACAGAACCTGGCTGGTGATACGCAGACGACCGTGATAGATGGTGAATAGCCAGTTAAATAGCTTCACCCCCGTCGGGATGGAAATCAGCATCGTCGCCAGTCCGAAGAACGCGTTGACGCTGGCCCCCGAACCCATGGTGAAGAAGTGGTGCAGCCAAACCATGAAGCCCAGTACCGAGATCGCGCCCGAGGCGTAGATCATCGAGTGGTGACCGAACAGGCGCTTGCCCGAGAAGGTCGAGATCACTTCGGAGAAGATACCGAACGCTGGCAGGATCAGGATGTACACCTCAGGGTGACCCCATGCCCAGAACAGGTTCACGTACATCATTGGATTGCCACCAAGTTCATTGGTGAAAATGTGGAAATCCAGGTAACGGTCAAGCGACAGCAACGCCATGGTTGCAGCCAGGATCGGGAACGATGCAACGATCAGTACGTTGGCCCAGGTGCAGGTCCAGGTGAAGATCGGCATGTCCATCAGCTTCATGCCCGGGGCGCGCATTTTCAAGACGGTGGCCAGGAAGTTGACCCCCGTCAGTGTCGTCCCGAGTCCTGATAACTGTAGCGCCCAGATGTAGTAATCCACACCCACGCCCGGACTGTAGGCCAGGCCCGACAATGGCGGATACGCAACCCAACCGGTCTTGGCGAATTCGCCGACGCCCAGGGACAGGTTGATCAGCACTACGCCGGATACCAGCAGCCAGAAGCTCAGGGAGTTCAGGAACGGGAACGCAACGTCACGCGCACCGATCTGCAGCGGCAAGGCAAGGTTCATCAGGCCGGTGAAGAAAGGCATCGCCATGAAGATGATCATGATCACACCGTGGGCGGTGAAGATCTGGTCATAGTGTTCAGGAGGCAGGTAGCCAGGCGAACCCTCGGTGGCCATGGCCAACTGGGTACGCATCATGATGGCGTCGGCAAAACCACGCAGCAGCATGACCATGGCAACGATGACGTACATGACGCCGATTTTCTTGTGGTCGACCGAAGTCAGCCACTCGGTCCACAGGTAGGTCCACTTCTTGAAGTAAGTGATACCTGCAAACAGTGCCAGACCACCCAGCGCGATCATGGCGATGGTCACCATCACGATCGGCTCGTGGAACGGGACCGCATCCCAACTTAATTTACCAAACATCGTTTACTCCTCTGCCCCAGCAGTTGAATGCGAGCCCGTGTCAGAACCTTCAACCGCGGCCACTTCTTTCTTCTCGTGCTCGATCGGCTTGCCTGGCTTCATACCTTCGTACTTGTCGACGATTTTCTGAAACAGGTCCGGCTCGTACGTGGAGTACAGGGCGACTGGGTTGTTCTGGCTTGGTTTGGCAAGGGCGTCGTATTCAGCTTGATCAAGCTGTTTAGGTGCGGCCTTGACTTCGGCTACCCAGGCGTTGAAATCTTCCTGGCTAGTCGAGATCGCTTTGAATTTCATGCCGGTGAAGCCAGCACCGCTGTAGTTGGCGGAGATGCCTTCCATTTCAGCTTTCTCGTTCGCGATCAGGTGCAGACGGGTCTGCATGCCTGCCATCGCGTAGATCTGGCCACCCAGTGCAGGGATGAAGAACGAGTTCATCACGGCGTCGGAGGTGATCCGGAAATTAAGCGGGGTGTTCTCCGGGAACCGGATCTGGTTCACAGTGGCGATACCCAGGTCCGGGTAGATGAACAGCCACTTCCAGTCCAGCGCGACCACTTCGATGTTGATCGGCTTGACGTCGGAGTCCAGCGGACGGTAAGGGTCCAGCTCATGGGTCGACTTATAGGTGATGTAACCCAGGGCGATGATGATGAGGATCGGCACCAGCCACACCGCGATTTCAATCTTGGTGGAGTGCGACCACTTCGGCGCATAGGTGGCGCTGGTGTTCGACGCGCGGTATTTCCAGGCGAACGCGAACGTCATGATGATCACGGGCACCACGACCAACAGCATCAGCAGGGTTGCGGTGATGATCAGGTTGCGTTGATCCAGACCGACCTGACCTTTAGGGTCGAGCAAGGTCCACTTGCAGCCTCCCAGCATTAACATCATGCCAAGCAGCGGCAAAAAGCCTAGTAATCGGGGGTACCTGTTTTTACTCATCTCACGACCTCTAAAGCAGCTTGCGCAATGCAGTTGGGTTTTGATCGCCAACACTTCACCCTGCCAAGGGTTGGCATTTCTCTTCGATTGAATAAGGGCCTGCCCGTCGCACCTTGCGCGAATCGACACGTCCCGGGCTAGCGGTGAGTTCTTATTCGAATTCGTTGGTCAAAGGCCTTGTTACAGACCAATTCCATTTGGTGCGGATAGTTGAAAGGCTGCCGGCACCTGGGGTCGCATGAAACGTTACATCCGCTTCTCGACCGCCCTAGTTTGCTCAGGGGTGAGCAGCACCGGACATTCAGTGCGGGCGATTGTAGTTAGCTAGCGATGTATAAACCATGTCTTATCCAGAAATAATTTTTATCGTTTCCAGCAATAATCCTTCACCATTATTGCAAAGGTCCGCGATCGTATCGCGTTTGATTCTCGACAAAAACCACAAAAAATGCCGTGTTATTGGGCAATCTGCCACATCCCTTACAGCCTGTAAGGGCATCGAAAACGGATCCAAGTCCCCTAAAAACAAGGCATTCGGACATCGGGCAATGTCGCCGACCGCACGCCACTCGCGGCGTCGGCCAGACGACGAACTGACAGCCATAAAACGCCGTTTCATGCAAATTTATGGCGCGTTTACGAGCGTCAGAAATGTCCTGCGACAGCTTCCGTGTGACAACATGTCGCACGCTGCGCACACCCAAACTTGCCCCGCGTCACGGCCTCTTCACAAATGCCTACAAACAAAAACGCCCCGGCCTTCTTTAGAGGAAGGCCGGGGCGTTGAATTGTAACTGCTTAGGCTTTGCCCTGGCGATTACGGTAAATGCCCAGTGGCACCAGGATCACCGTCAGCACAAAGGCCACCAGCGCCCACTGGGCCAGGGACAGGCCGAGCACGGGCGGGTACGGCGTCTCGCAGAAGCCGTCGACCTGGAACCCCAGGGGAAACACCGAGGCCAGCGGCAAGCCATCGACAATCGGTTGCAGCACGTCGATGCCGCAGCTGACCTTCGGAAAGAACTGGATGTACACGTGATAGCCGGCAGCGGCGACGCCCCCCAGGGCGCTGAGGGTCACCAGTGCTTCAAACACCGTGACACTGCGGGTGGTGCGCATGGCGGCACCGATGAAGGCGAAGATCGCGATCAGCAGCAAGGCATAACGTTGCAGGATGCACAGCGGGCAAGGGGCCTCGCCCAGCACCACCTGCATGTACAGCGCCCCGCCGATCAGCGCCAGGCAGATGATGCCCAGCAGTACCAGAAAGCGTCGCTCCCTGCCCAAACGCAATTCGTCGATCATCCCCGTTTCCCTTTAGCCAATGATGGTTGTGCCAATGGCCGCAAGTTTACACGCGGACGGTGAAAGTTGAGCAGTTGGCGTGTGGAGGTTTAAACAGGAGGCATTAACAGGAGATTAATCAGGGAAAATGGAGATCAAAATGTGGGAGCGGGCTTGCTCGCGAAAGCGGAGTGTCAGTCACTGAATGTGTGCCTGATACACCGCCTTCGCGAGCAAGTCGAATCGTCGCACCGCCGCTCCCACATTTTTGACCGAATAAGTTATTCCAGAGCCGACGCCGGCCCAAAGAACTCATACCGGCTCTGCGCTTCCGGCACACCCAGGGCCTTCAAGTGACGCTTGATCGCCGCCATGAAGCCTTTAGGCCCCAGGAAGTACGCATCCACATCGCGCTCCTGCGGCAGCCACGCCGCCAGTTGCTCCTGGCTCAGCATCCCGACCTTGTCCGCCGCCGGGCTCACGCCATCATCCTCGGCGTAGCAATAGAAGCGCTTGAGCTGCGGATGCTGCGCCGCCAGGCCGTCCACCCATTCGCGGAACGCATGCACGCCGCCATTACGCGCGCAGTGGATAAAGTGAACCGGACGCTCGGTGGCCAGCGCCGCTTCGAGCATCGGCAATGTTGGCGTGATGCCCACGCCGCCGCTGATCAGCACCAATGGCTTGTCGCTGGCCGCCAGGGTGAACTCCCCCGAAGGCGGGAACAGATCGATGGTCGCACCCACCTGGAACTGGTCATGCAGGTAGTTCGACACCCGCCCACCGGCTTCGCGCTTGACGCTGATGCGGTACTGGCCCGAATCGCCACGCGCCGACAGGGAATAGTTGCGGCGCACTTCCTCGCCCTCCAGCACCAGCTTCATGCCGATGTACTGCCCAGGCTCGGCGGCCAGGATCGGGCCGTTATCCACAGGCGCGAAGTAAAACGAGACAATTTCCGCGCTCTCCTCCACACGCTTGACCAAGGTGAACGGCCGCGCGCCACGCCAGCCGCCCGGTGCTTGTTCCTTCTCTTTATAGATAGCCGCCTCGGCACCGATCAGGATGTCGGCCAATTGGCCATAGGCGGCGCCCCAGGCACTCATCACTTCAGGGGTGGCGATTTCGCTGCCCAGCACTTCGGAAATTGCCCGCAGCAGGCAGGTACCGACAATCGGGTAATGCTCCGGCAGGATCTGCAGGGCCACGTGCTTGTTGATGATCTTTGCCACCAGATCGCCCAACTGGTCGAGTTGGTCGATATGCCGGGCGTACATCAGCACGCCGTTGGCCAAGGCCCGGGGCTGGTCGCCGCTGGCCTGGTGGGCCTGGTTGAACAGCGGGCGTACTTCTGGGTATTCGGACAGCATCATCCGGTAGAAATGGGTGATCAGGGCTTCGCCGCCACTTTCCAGCAGGGGCACGGTGGATTTGACGATGGCACGGTCTTGGGCACTAAGCATGGCAGACTCCTGAGTCTTCTTACTGAATACCCTTTACTACTCAGTATTCATGCCAACTAATAAATCCTTATAAATCAAATACTTAATATTAATGTAGTCAGTATGACTTCCTACGCTATATAGTCACTATGACTACAAGGAGTCATTATGACTGCGAAGCCGCTGTTCACCACCCTGCTGCCCCTGGTCGCCGACCTGTCCCGCGAGTTGCCCGAAGGCGAGCGTTACCGGCGCCTGCTCCAGGCCATGCGCGCCCTGCTACCCTGCGACGCGGCCGCCCTGCTGCGCCTCGACGGCGAATGGCTGGTGCCGCTGGCGGTGGATGGCTTGAGCACCGACACCCTCGGCCGGCGCTTCAAGGTCAGCGAACATCCGCGTTTCGCCGTGCTGCTCAGCAGCCCCGGCCCTACCCGCTTTGACAGCGACAGCGAACTGCCCGACCCCTATGACGGCCTGGTGGATGGCCTGCACGGCCACTTGGAGGTTCACGACTGCATGGGCTGCCCGCTGTTTGTCGACGACCGGCCCTGGGGCCTGCTGACCCTCGACGCCCTGGATACCGAGCGCTTCGAACGGGTGGAACTGGACGCCCTGCAAGCCTTCGCCAGCCTCGCCGCCGCCACCGTCAATGTCGCTGAACGCATTGAACGCCTGGCCCTGCGCGCCGAAGACGAACACCAGCGCGCCGAAATCTACCGCCAGGCCAGCGGCCAGCAGCACAAGGAAATGATCGGCCAGAGCAAGAGCCACAAACGCCTGGTGGAAGAAATCAACCTGGTGGGTGGCAGTGACCTGACGGTATTGATCACCGGCGAGACCGGCGTGGGCAAGGAGCTGGTGGCCCAGGCGATCCATGCTGCATCAAACCGCGCCGAGAAACCGCTGATCAGCCTCAACTGCGCCGCCCTGCCGGAAACCCTGGTGGAAAGCGAACTGTTCGGCCACGTGCGCGGGGCGTTTACCGGCGCGCTCAACGAACGCCGGGGCAAGTTCGAGCTGGCGAATGGCGGCACGCTGTTTCTTGATGAAGTGGGCGAGTTGTCCCTCACCGTGCAGGCCAAGCTGCTGCGGGTGCTGCAAAGTGGCCAGTTGCAGCGCCTGGGGTCTGACAAGGAGCACCAGGTGGATGTGCGCCTGATCGCCGCTACCAACCGGGACCTGGCCGAAGAAGTACGCAGCGGCCGCTATCGTGCCGACTTCTATCACCGTTTAAGCGTGTATCCCCTGCAAGTGCCAGCCCTGCGTGAGCGCGGTCGCGATGTGCTGTTGCTGGCGGGCTTTTTCCTTGAACAAAACCGCTCACGCATGGGCCTGGGCAGCCTGCGCCTGACCAGCGATGCCCAGGCGGCACTGCTGGCTTATACCTGGCCTGGGAATGTGCGCGAACTGGAACACTTGATCGGCCGCAGCGCCTTGAAAGCCCTGGGTAACTGCCGGGAGCGCCCGAAGATTCTCAGCCTCAGCGCGGCGGATCTGGACTTGCCGAACGCCACCGCGCCACCGCTCGAAGCGCAGCCCGACCCCGTGCCGGACGTCACCGGCGGCCTGCGCCTGGCCACCGAGAACTACCAGCGCCAGGTCATCAGCGCCTGCCTGGAACGCCACCAGCACAACTGGGCCAGTGCCGCCCGTGAGCTGGGCCTGGACCGGGCCAACCTGGGACGAATGGCCAAGCGCCTGGGCCTGAAGTAATGAACGGTGATTCTCGGGTAAAGGAGATCAAATGTGGGAGCTGTCGAGCCCCCACACTAAACCTGCTTCGCCTTGTAGATTGGATTGATCGGCGCGCCAGCCTTGGGCTTGCGAAACACCAACACATTCCCCAGCATCACCAGCACCAACCCCGCCAACGCCGGCGCCGTCCACTGATAGCCCTCGGCAAACGCCGAGACGTTCAACGCCACCACCGGGAACAGCACGGTGCAATACGCCGCCCGCTCCGGCCCCATGCGCCCGACCAGGGTCAGGTAGGCGGTAAAGCCAATCACCGAACCCGGGATCACCAGGTACAGCAGCGAACCGATGTACCGGCTGTTCCATTCCATGTCGAACGGAATGCCCTGCACCGCGCAGTACATCGCCAGCATCGACGCACCATAGGCCATGCCCCAGGCATTGGTGGTCAGTGGCTTGAGGCCGGCCTTCTGCTGCAGGCTCGACAGCATATTGCCCGCCGAGAAACACATGGTGCCGAGCAATGCCAAACCCAGGCCGAGCAAGGTTTGCGGGCTGGCGGTGTGCCCCACCAGTTCCGGCCAGAACAACAGCCCGAGGCCCAGCAAGCCAAGGCCGCCGCCCATCAACACATTGCGTGCGACCTTCTGCCCGAAGAACACCCGGGCGTTCAGCGCGTTCCACAAGGTGGCCGTCGAGAACACCACCGCCACCAGGCCGCTGGGAATCCACTGGCTGGCGGTCAGGAAGCACATGAAGTTGACGCAAAACAGGCACAGGCCCTGGGCCAGGCAGATCAGATGCCCGCGCCGGTTCATCACCTGCAGCTTGCGGCTGAGCAGCAGCATCACGAACAGCACCAGCGCCGCGAGGCCAAAGCGATAGACGATGGACACCGGAATCGCCACCACGCCCAGTTGCCACTTGAGGGCAATCCAGGTGGTGCCCCAGATCAATACGGTGAGTAAATACAGGAAAAGGTTCATGGCGGGCTCCGAGGGTTGAGCCACAGTTTCGCCCCTGGCGGCACCAGGTCTCTTGCACATTCTTGCGCTTTTGTCGGCTGCCGGGATCACAGCCGCCGCCGCGGGGAGTAGGATGCAAGCCGTCAGAGAGTACGAATATGCCGCCACTGGAAACCCTGCAAGTCTTTCAATCCCTCAACCGCTCGCCCAACGCTCGCCTCGAGCTGTGCGCCGAGCTCGGTGACGGCTTGTCTGCAGCCTTGTGGAGCAACCATCACGACGCTCAGGATTACGAAGCCCCCGACCATCACACCTTGTCCTGCTACATCGGCGGCGGCACCGGCACCTTTCGCCGCGACCAGCCCGGCACCAAGGGCGGCCCGGACAAGCTGTGCATCTTGCCGGCCGAGCATCAGTCGGCCTGGGTGATCAACGGCGAAATCCGCCTGGCCCACGTGTATTTCAGCCCCGAGCAATTCGCCCTGGGCTGCGTCACCTTGCTGGACCGCGAACCCCGCGAGTTGCAACTGCGCGAGAGCACCTTCCTCGACGATGCGCGGCAGGCCCGGCGTTTTCACCAGTTGATCAGCCTGAACTGGAAAGAGCCCGGCGAACGCCTGCTGACCAGCAGCCTGGCCCATGAAATGCTCAGCCATACCTTGCTCAGCCAGGTGGGGATGCGCGAGGGTTTGCGTTTGAAAGGCGGGCTGGCCGCCCACCAGCGCCGGCAACTGGTGGAGCACATCGACCAGCAGCTGGCGGAGCCGATCAGCCTGGGGCAGTTGGCAGGCTTGTGTGCGTTGTCGGAGTACCACTTTGCGCGGATGTTTCGCGAGAGTTTTGGACTGCCGCCCCATCAATATCTGCTGGCGCGGCGCCTGGCCCGCGCCCGGGAGTTGTTGCGGGGTGGGTCGTTGCCGCTGGGCGAGATTGCCCTGGCGTGCGGATTTTCCAGCGCGAGCCACTTTACCAACCGGTTCCGCCAGGCGATGGGCGCCACCCCTGGTGAATACCGGCAGGCGTTCCTGCCTTGAAATGCAATCTGCCTGACAGCACAGGTCCAATGTGGGAGCGGGCTTGCTCGCGAAAGCGGTGTGACAGTCAACACATGTACTGACTGAACCAGCGCATTCGCGAGCAAGCCCGCTCCCACCTTTGATCTTCGGTGCTCAATAGTCCGTGCTGTTGGCCAGTGCCGTGGCCAGGCGGTTTTCCAGCGCCTTGACCCGCGCGCCTGCGACCACGTAATTGTTGGTCACCATCGAAAACACCAGCTTGCGCCCATTGGCATCGGTGACATACCCGGTCAACGACGACACGCCGCTCATGGAGCCGGTCTTGCCGTGCAGGTTGTTTTCCGCAGCGGTGCCCCGCAGGCGGTAACGCAGGCTGCCGCCCACCAGTCGCTGCGGATTACCGGCAACCGGCAACGCGTTGTACCAGGCGTTGAACCAGGGCTGTTTGCTGGCGGCCAGCAGCACATCCGTGAGGTTCTGCGACGACACCAGGTTACGCCGGGACAACCCCGAACCGTCCACCTGGTTCAACGTCGCCGTATCAATCCCCTGACGCTTCAGGAACCCGGCCACCGCCGCCACACCGGCAGGCGCCGTACCGGCATTCACGGTCTTGCGCCCCATGCTCTTGAGCAAGGCTTCAGACATGTTGTTATTGGAAAGCTTGAGCAACGGCGTGATCAGTTCCTGCAACGGCGCCGACTCATGCAGCGCGAGCACCGTCGCCGTGGTCGGCGTCACACCCCCGATCATCCGACGCCCCTGCACGACAATCCCCTGCTGCGCCAAGGCCTGTTCAAACAGGTTGGCCACCAGTTGCGTCGGCTCCCACACACTGACCAGTTGCGGGCTCTGCCTGCCCGGCGCCAACGCGCCACTGAGGCGCAACAGGTTGGTGCCGTGCTGGCGATTGATTCCATAGCTGTTGCCTGCGCCGCTGACCGCACGGTTGCTGAGCTGCACGTAATCGGTAGCCGGGCTGATCTCCACCGTCACCGGGCGCCCTGCCACGACCGGCGCCCTGGCCGTGACCAGCAGGGAGCCCGCATCAAAGTCGTCATTGGGCGACACCGTCAGCGCCGAAATCTGCGCGCCGTAGTAGGTGCTTTCATCGTCCTGGGACCAGTCGGTGCCCAGGCGCTCGGCGTCGAAGAACGTGTCGTCGAACACCAGGTCGCCCCGCACCTGCCGGATGCCCTGCTGCGCCAGGTTGGCCGCCAGCGCCTGGTAATCCGCCCACTGGATCGTCGGGTCGCCCAGGCCGCGCAGGTAGAGGTTACCGTCAAGCACCGCGCCCTGGCGGATGCCGTCGCTCAACAGTTGCGTGGAAAACCGATACTGCGGCCCCAGCACATCCATCGCCGCCGCAGTGGTCAACAGCTTGAGGCTCGAAGCCGGGCTCAGCCGTGTGCGTGGGTTGTGCTGGTAGAGCGTGTTGCCGCTGCGGGCATCACGCACCATCAGCGACACGCTGGCGCCGTGCAGTGCCGGGTCGGCCAGCAACTGGTCGAGGCTGGCGCTGGTGGAAGTTTTCGGCGCCGTGGCGCAACCGCCCAGCAACAAGCTCAAGCCCAGCAGCAGCCCGCCGGTGTGTATCCATCGTCCCAACTGCATCGCTATCGTGTTCCCGCAAAGTCATTAATGGCGGCCACGCTAGCAGCTCGACAACCGTATGGCGAGGCAGCCGGCTACCGCGCCATAGGGTGTAGCCGAATTTAGAACGTCAGGGTGCTGGACACCGACACCTGCCGCGCATCGCCGATGGACACGAACTGGGTGTTCACGGCCGAGGTGTAATAGGTGCGGTCAAACAGGTTCTTCACGTTGAGCTGGAACTTGACCTTCTGCCCCTCGATTTTAGTGTCATAGGTGGCGAACGCATCGGCCACGGTGTAGCTCGGCAGGTCGAAATCGTTGGCGGCATTACCCGCTCGCTCCCCCACATAACGTACACCGGCGCCCACCCGCAGTTGGTCACCGCCAAGGATGCTGCCGAAGTCATACACCGCTGACAGCGAGCCTGTGTTCTTCGCGACGTTTTGCAGGCGGTTGCCCTTAAGGTCCGGGTCTTCGGTGACAACAGCATCGGTGTAGGCGTAGCTGCCGATTACGCTCCATTTATCCGTCAGTTGACCGCTGGCGTCCAGTTCAAGGCCGCGGGAGCGGACCTTGCCGGCTACGCTATAGATCGCGGTCGGGCCGTCGCCCACCTCGACCAATACATTGCGCTTCTCGATGTTGAACAGAGCGGCGCTGGCAGTGATACGACCCGGAATGTCGAGTTTGGTACCCAACTCCCAGGACTTCGACTGCTCCGGCTCAAGGCTGCCATCCAGCACACTTTTGTTCGCCAGCGGTGCGATGGTGGAATTGGGCTTGAACGACTCTGTGTAGCTGCCATAGAACGACAGCTCGTCGGTGTAGCGGTACACCAGGCCCGCGCGTGGCACCCACTTCTGGCCATTGCCGTCGGTGTTGGCGGTGAACGGGACACCCTTGCCGGCGTATTGGTCGTACATCTGATAACGCGCGCCGCCCACCAGGATCCACTGGTCAGTGAGGTGGATCGCATCCTGCAGGAACAGCGAGTCGCTGCGCAGCAGGTCCATCTGGTTGCTGTCCGGCGCGCTGACGGTGGTGCCCGCCACTTCATTGCCATAGACCGGGTCGTTGTAGTTGAACGTGCCACGGGGCGCCTGGCGGATCAGGTCGGCCCGGTAGATCTTGCGGTATTCGTCATCCAGGCCGAAGGTCAGGTCGTGCTGCATGCCTGCGACGTTGACCTTGCCTTCAAGGCTGGCGGTGGCGAAGCGGTCGGTGGTCAGTGCGCCCTGGGTGCCGTCCATGCTGCGGGTCAGGGTGCCATTGGCGTTGACCTTGACCACACGCACCTGGCTGGCGTCGTAGGTCTCGCGGTTCCAGCTGTAGCCGAAGTGGGCTTTCCAGTCGTCATTCAAATCGTGGTCGGCCTCGAAGCGGTACAGGTCGGAGCGGCCTTCCATGTTGTTGAAGGGCTCGTCCAGGCGGCGAGTCGACGGGATGTTGAGCGGGTGGTTGGTCTTGGGGTCGATGGCGGTGCCCCGGTCGAACGGCGAGAGAAACTCCCGGTGCTCATAGGCAAACAACAGCTTGGTGTTGTCGCCGTACCAGGCCAGCGACGGTGCGATCAGGCTCTCGCGGTGAGTGCCGTAGTTGCGCCAGTAATCTTCGTCTTCGTGATCGACGATCAAGCGGTACGCCAACCCGCTGTCACCGATGGGCCCTGTGGTGTCGAGGTTGCCGCCGCTGCCGTTCTTGCCGTCGCCAAAGGTCGAGCCGCGCACGGTCAGCGAGGTGGATTGGATCAGCTCGGGTTTCTTGCTGACGATATTGACCACGCCGCCCGGATCCTGGATGCCATACAGCAACGACGACGGGCCCTTGAGCACTTCGACGCGCTCGGCGGTGGAATTCAGCGCGCGGCCCTGCACCAGCGGCATGCCGTCCTGCATGATCGAACCGTTTCGGTTGTCACCAAAACCCCGCAGCATCACCGCGTCCTGGGTGCTGCCCAAGGTGTTGGCCTGGGTGATGCCACTGATGTTGGTCAGGGCATCGTCGAGGTTGCGCGGCTGTTGATCGCGCATCACCTGGGCCGGTACAACGTTGACAGTCTGTGGGGTTTCCAGCAGCAGGCCGTGGGAACGCATCACCGAACTTGTAGGCGGCGGTTGATAGCTGGTGGTATCCGAGGCCAGGGCGGCACCGTTGATGGTGGTGGCGCCGAGGTTCAGCGCGCCGTCGGTGGGCAGCGGTTCCAGGGCCAGGGTGCGGGCGTCGATCTGGCGGAAGGTGAAGCCGGAATTACCCAGCAGGCGTTGCATGGCCTGGGCCGCACTCATCTGCCCGGTGATGGCCGGGGCCTTGATGGCGTACGGCGCTTCGTCGGTGTAGACCACGCTGATGCCGGTCACCCGGGTGAAGTCGCTCAAGGCCTGGGGCAGCGGCTTGGCGGCCAGGGCAAAGTTGAACAGCGTGCTCTGCTGCTGCGCCTCGGCCGCCTGCGCCACGCCCAGGGGCAACAGCGCCAGCCCCGAAACTGCCAATACCGAGGCTCCCAGCCAATGTTTAACCGAACCCGCCGACGTTGCCCTGGACTTCATGCTTGAGAACCCGTGTGTAAAAAACGCTGTTAATGCGAATTAATCGCAGTTTCAAGCACTACACGGATGGCCGACAGGTTTACCTCATACCGATTTGAAAATAATTTCAGTCACGCCGGTTGGATCCGAAATCCGAAGCGCGGAACGTGCACATGCACGGTGCCGGCGCGGTCATCGGTGCGCCGCAGAATCAGCTCTTCGCGGCCGGCAAACAGCAACTCCCCGGCCACCGGATCGGTGCCGTAGTCGGTGGCGCTGATGGTCACTTGCTGGCCGGGCTTGAAGCCGTTCGGGTCTTCGAAGATTTCTTCCGGCAGGTTGGCCGGCGTGGCATTGCGCGCGACTTCCAGGGCTTGCTCGGCGCTCATCTGGCTCGACGTGCCATGACCGAAACCCAACACCCGGGCGAGCCAGGCGGCCACCGCAGGATAGGTTTCCACCAGCGGCGAGGTCACCGACGATCCCATGAGGAACCACAACGGGTGCGCCAGGGCGAAGTCGGCAATCGACGGCTCGCCGAACAGGAAGTCGCCCTGCTGGTGCTGCAACTGCTGATTGATACGACCGATGATCACCGGCCATTGATGCTTGGCCTGATCCAGTTGCACACGGGTGGCCGTGCCGCCACTGAACAATTTGCTGCGGTCGGCCACCAGCACCTGGAGCATTTCCGGCGGCACTTTGGCGAACTTGACCGCCAGGGATTCCGGCTGGAACACCAGGCTCACGGCATGGGAGAACACCGTCGAATCAGCCCAGGCGGCGAAGCTTTGGCTGACCAGTTCCAGGCCTTGGGGAAACAGCGCCGGCGCGGACTTTTCCTGCTCCAGGCGGCGGGCGATCAGTGCGGTGTCGCAGTAGATATCGGCGCCCACCTGCAACACCGGGGTCTTGCGATAACCACCGGTGAGGGCCGTCAAGTCAGGCTTGGGCATCACCGGCGAGATGTGCACCGAACGCCAGGACAAGCCCTTGAAGCCCAGCAACAGGCGGGCTTTTTCGGCAAATGGGGATTGCGGGTAGTGGTGGAGGATCAACTCAGTCATGCCAGGCTCCGCTCAATGAGTGAGCGTCCAGCTTAGCCTGCAAACCCGGCAAAGGCGCGCATGGGAACCTATCAGTCAAACTGATGGGCCGATCGCCGCCAGGCACTCCTTGGCGCTTTTCTTGAGTTTCTTGATCAGCCGTTCCTGGCGCAGCGCCTCGGCCTTGCTGATGCATGCCTCGGTGTACACCAGCGCCACGGCGGGGCTTGAGAGAAAAAAGCGCGCGCCCTTGCCACTCTGGTGCATGGCAAAGCGGCGCACCGGGTCATTGCTGATACCGCAATAGAGCGAGCCATTGGCGGCGCGCACCAGGTAGACAAACCACGGTTTGGCTTCAGAAGGAGTCGTCACGGATCAATTCGGCAAACCATAGGAACGCCAATCTTATCAACGACTGGCCTGGAACGCCTTCAACCCTTTCAGCGCCTGGGCCCGCACGGCGTTTTTCACCAGCGGCGTCCAGCCCAGCAACAGGCCTTTGGTGCCCAACGCCTGCCGCGACCAGCGCCACAGGTCAAAGTGGTCGTGATGCTCGCAGATCTTGCCGTCACGAAACACAAAGCGCGCCCGGATATCGTTGACTACGGTGTTGCCCGTCGCACTGAACAGGTAGGTCGCCACCCAGTGGGCGCTGCCGGTGATTTCATCGCTGCGCACACTGTCGAAGGTCAGGGAAAAGTCCTTGGCCCGGGTGGTCAGCATGCGCCACATGTCGCCGGCATCACGGCCACGCAGTTCACCGAATGCCGGGTCGCTGAACACCACGTCGTCGCTGTAGCAGGCGCTCATGGCCTCGGCATCCAGGCGCTGGAAGGCACTGTAGAACTCGGTGATCAAGGCGTTATGGGCGTCGCTCATGGGCAGGTTCCGCAAAAGAAGTTGGGATGGCCGGTACGATAATCCCCAAGGCCGGGGAACACTACTGGCATCAACGCCAGGAATACCTCATCCCGTCCCTTCAGGGCACCATTCCGCTGCTGCGAGCATAGTGGAACAAATCCACATCGGTGGAGATACACAGCCGGTTCATCGCGGTACTTTTCTGTTTGCTGATGGTGGAGATGCTGCGATTGACCCGCGCGGCAATCTGGCTGACGGTCATGCCGCTGGCCAGCATGCGCACCACTTCGCGTTCCTTGCCCGACAGTTGCGGCGGTTGTGATTGATCGCCCGTGCCCGCCTGCACCAACTGGGTTCGCAGGGATTCGCTGACGAAGGTCTTGCCCTCGCAGACTTCCTTGATGGCCGTGGGCAACTCCTTGGCCGACGCACTCTTGGCGACAATGCCTCGGGCGCCCTCGGCGAACGAGGCACGCAGGGTGGCGATATTGGCGAACATCGTCACCAGGATCACCGGCACCCCGGGGTATTGGCGTTGCAACAAGCCCAACAACACATAGCCGTCAGCCTGCTGCCCGCCCGGCATGGCGAAGTCCGTCACCAGCACATCGCAAGGGGTGCTGCCCAGTACCCGCAGCAGCTCATCCGGGCCGTTGGCCTCACCGACCACCTTGCACTTGCCGTTGGCCTCGATCACCACCTTCTGCCCGATCCGAACAATGGGATGATCGTCAGCAATAATTACGCGAAGCATAGAAATCCATGAGTGATGGCAAATTGATTTGCGCAAAATAACCCTGTCTGTCCCGGGCAACAACCGCCCACCTGGGAGCGGTTTTCAATGGCGTCCCGTGTTCTTAAGCGGGTGATTTTTTACCTACAACAAAAAAGGAAACCACCTACAAACTAAGCCCACAGACAGAGGTAATACCCCCTACAGAATCGCTGAAAATGTCATAAATCTGTCAAATAGCGCAGGTACACCAGCAGATCCTGGTCGAACCGCTGCAATGCCCGCCTGTTGCACCGGATCCCGTGCTTGCGCACCTGTTCGATCAACTCCCCCGCACAGCGATCCAGCTCCGTCTCGCCAAAAAACGCCAGGCTTCCCGCCAGGCGATGCAGGCAGTCGACCAATGCATGCGGGTCGACGATGCGGCAAGCCTGTACCAGGCCTGCGTAATCAGCCTCGGCCTCGCGCACCAGGGTGCGCAACATTTGGTTCACCACCTGTTCATCGCCAAATGTCCTGATCAGTTCGGCACGAGTCGGCCAGTGCACCCCGGCGCAGGCTGTGGCAGGCGGGTTCGTACTGGCGCCCGGCGGCTGTGGCAGCCACTGCTCCAGCACCCCGCGCAATTGTTCCAGGGTCAGCGGTTTGAGCAGCCAGGCATCCATGCCGGCCTCAAGGCAGCGGCGCGCATCGTCCGCAGAGAGTTTGGCGGTCAAGGCAATGATCGGCACACGCGGGCGGCTGTGTACGGCCTCTCGCCGCCTGATCTCACGAGCCATGCTATAGCCATCCAGCACCGGCATGCGGCAATCGCTGATCACCAGGTCGAAATGCCGCAGGGCGATGGCGGTCAACGCGGCCTGCCCGTTGCACACCAGTTCGTGATCGACTTCGAATTTTTGCAGGAACCAGCCCATCAAGGCGCGATAGGCCTGATGGTCCTCGACGATCAGCACGCTCAGGTGCTTCCAGTGAACAGGAGGACTGCGCCATGGCACCGTTTGCTGCCTGGGGGCGTCGTCAGCAAACACGCTTGGCATCATGGCCACCTCGATATCGGCGCCGACCTGCCAGGGCCATCAGACGGCCCTGGCATATCGTCTAGTGAGGGTGCGCTTGACGGTGATCCTTAACCCATCCGCCTGGCACCCATTACCGAATCAAGCTATCCACATGAATACCACTCTTGCGATACAAGAACTACGAAAAGACAGTTTTTCCTACAGCTCCGCCCACCTATTCCGACTTGACGCAGGCGAGCTAGAGGGATAGCGGATTGTCGTAATTCTTGTATTTCCCCTCCTCCCCCCCGGCGCTAAATTGCGCCCCACCCCAAGAGGGCAACCCGCCAACTCACCTGGCGGCCAACTATCCGAACTGACCCGACGCCCAACCGCGCCTCTTTCTGCGCTGCGGTGAGCTGCACCCGTCAGTTGATCCAACACCGAGACAATACAACCATGAACAAGCATCTGATCGCCGTCGCCAGCGCCCTGCTGATCACTGGCACCGCCCCCGCCTTCGCCGCCAGCACCGTGGACCTGACAGTCAAGGGCATCATCACCCCGAATGCCTGCACGCCGAGCCTGTCCAGTGGCGGGGTCATCGACCACGGCAAGATGTCGGCCAAGGACTTGAACGCCACCCAGATCACCCTGTTGCCGAAAGTCACGCTGCAAATGACCGTGACCTGCGATGCGCCGGTGATCTTCGCCCTCAAGGCGACCGACAACCGTATTGGCTCCGGCAGCGGCAGCGGCTTCGGGCTGGGCTTTATCAACGGCACGCAAAAGCTGGGTTCCTATAGCTTGACCCTTGGCGCCAACGGTAGCCCGCCCCAGGCCGACGGCGAAACCGTGCAAGCCATCGGGTCTTTCGACAATGGCGTCACCTGGGAGCGTTGGAACAGCTTTGAAACCGGCACCTATCTCTCGGTCGCCACCCTGGCAGACGCCAGCACCCCGCGTGCCACCCAGCAACTGGTCACCCCCGTGGCCTACAGCGGCTACATCAACCGCACCGACGGCCTGGACCTGAGCAACGAAGTCAATATCGACGGCTCGGCCACCATTGAAGTGCTCTACCTGTAACCCACCTTCGCCCCTGACCTGCAACCAAAAGGTGCTGCTCGATGATGAATTCCTCACCCGCTGTCTTTCTCGCCACGTTGCTGCTGGCCCCCACCGTACTGGCCACCAGCAGTACCGACTTCGCCGTCACGGGCACCATCACGCCGAATGCCTGTGAACCCATGCTCTCCGGCGGAGGCGTGGTGGATTACGGAAAAATGCCGGCCAAGGAACTCAACACCGACAGCCCGACCTCACTGCAGCCGCAGACCATGCAAATGGAAGTCCTGTGTGAGGCGCCAACGTTCATCGCGCTGAGCACGATCGATAACCGCGCCGGCACTTCGGCAATTAACGACTACTGGCATGGCCTGGGGTTGACGGACAGTGGCGAAAAACTTGGCGCCACCGCATTCGGCCTGCTCAACCCGGTCGCGGACGGCGTCACGGTCAAGACGATCAACTCGACCGATGGCGGGGTGACCTGGCTCCCGTCGATTTACCTGGGCCACTACACCCAAACCTCGGTCGCCACCAACGGCGGTGCGAACACCCCGATTGCGATACGGCAATTCAGTGCCGACCTGCGCGTGTACACGATGGTCGACGGCACCGACCGCCTGACCGTGCTCGACGAAGTGCCGCTGGACGGCCATGCCACCGTGCAACTGAAGTACCTGTAACCCTTTATTCAACCGGCCCCACTCGAAAGGAAACGTGTGCCCCATGAAACTTACGCTCAATGCCCTGGCCACCGCGCTGCTGCTCAGTACCAGCGCCTCTGCCCTGGCGGCGTCCACCGTCGACCTGACTGTCAAAGGGGTGATTACCCCCAACGCCTGCACACCTGGCCTGTCCGGCGGAGGGATGGTGGACTACGGCAAGATCTCCGCCAAAGACCTGAACCTCACGACCCCCAAACAACTGCCACGCACCACCTTGCAACTGACCATCACCTGCGACGGCGGCACCCTGTTTGCCGTCAAGGGCACCGACAACCGCGCCGGGTCCAACTCCAGCGGCGGCACCTACGGCCTGGGGTTGATCAACGGTACCCAGAAGCTGGGGGCCTACGACCTGATGCTGAATAACGCAGTCGCAGACTCTGTCGCCGTCACGGTGCTGGAATCCGGGGATAACGGCACGACCTGGGCAGAGTCGGCGGACGCGATCCTGCCACCCAGCGCATTGGCGGCTTTCGGCGATAGAACCTCGGGCACCTGGCTGCCGGTACCGATCCAGCAAGTCGTCAGCGACCTGGTGGTGTACGCGCAGATCGCCCGGGCCGACAGCCTGGACCTGAGCGATGAACACCCGATCGACGGCTCGGCCACGCTGGAAGTGAAGTACCTGTAAACCCGCGGCCTCGCCGTTCGCAGCGAGGCGCCTTACTTGCACCGAACACATTGAAGACCGAATGATGAACAGAACCCTACGCCTGTGCACGGCGCTGTTATTGCTCAACACCGGCTCTAGCGTGTTTGCCAGCACCGCCACCGAGATGACCCTGTCGGGCCTGGTCACCCCCAGTTCCTGCACCATCGCACTCTCCGGCAGCGGCATCATCGACCACGGCACCATCCCTGCCCATCTCCTCAACCAGGTGGCTCCCACTCCGCTGCCCACCCAATGGCTGGAGGTAGAGATCCACTGCAGCGGCCCCTTGTTGTTTGGCCTGATTGGCCTGGACAGCCGCGAAGATTCGTCCGCCGCACCGGACACTACCTACGGCCTGGGGAGAAACCCCAACGCGCCCGCGGAGCAGTTGGGTTACGTCGACCTGGCGTTCGAAGCGGCGCAAGGAGACGGCCAGGCCATGCAGTCACTTGTGTCAAACCCCGAAGGCGGCCTCTGGGCTCCCCAACCGGCCATCCACCCCAAGACACTCATGGGCTTCGCCCGTCCCGGCCGACCGTTTCCGGAACCCATCGTCACCCTGACCACCCGGATCCGCGCACAGACCACCATCCACCCGGCGAACCGTCTGACCCTCAGGCAAGACGTTCCCCTCGATGGCTCACTGGTCCTGGATTTGCGTTACCTCTAAGCCCTGTGATCATTTTAGGAACTGCGTCATGAAGACCTATCCAACCTTGCTGGCCCTGGGCTGGCTGCTGAGCACCCAGGCGTTTGCCGACGGCATGGTGCCCGACACCTCGGTGGTGATCGTCAACGAGGCCGACGGCGAAGCTTCGGTGTCGGTGACCAACACTGACGGCAAACTGGCCCTGCTGCACGTCACCCTGGAAGACATTCCGGAAGACACCGAATCGCTGCTGTTCGTCACCCCGCCCCTGTCCCGGGTCGAGGCCGACAAAAGCCAGCTGGTGCGCTTTATCCTGCGCAACCCCACGCCCCTGAAAGCCCAACGCCTGAAGCGGGTGATCTTCGAAGGCATGCCCAAGGACCGTGACGCCGCCCAGGCTGGCCATGCGCGGGTGGGCGTGACCGTGCGCCAGAACCTGCCGGTGATCATTCATCCCAAGGGCCTGGCGCCGAACCGCACACCCTGGACCGGGCTGACCTGGTCGTTGAACGCCGGTCACCTGAACGTCGCCAACCCCACGCCTTACGTGGTGCGCCTGGCCCAGGAGCTGCAATTGCTGCCCGGCAAGCAGAGCCTGGTGCTGCCGCGCACTTATGTGTTGCCCGGCGAAACCCTGCGGCTCAGCACGCCCCACACCGCCACGGCCGTACGCCTGCAACCGGCCACCGTGTACGGCTTTGCCGTCGCCGCCTATGAAGCACCGATAACCGCCGCAAACGCTGAATAACGAAGTGACAGCCCTGTGACTGTCACCGGGAAGCCCGCCAACCGTTGCAGGCTTCCATAACCTGAGTGCCTTTACGTGAACACAGTAACCACTGACCCGGCTGGCGAAGCCGTGCCCGACTGTCCTTTACGCCCCGCCCGGATGCGGGCCGCGCTGCCACTGACCATGGCGTTGCTGTCGGCCGATGCCTGGGCCGACGCCTTCGACGCGCAAACCCTGCACCAGCGCGGTATCGACCCGGAACTGGCCTACCTGTTGCTGGACGCACCGCGCTACACCAGCGGCCGCCACGCCGTGAGCCTGACGGTGAACGGCCAGCGCCGTGGCCGCCTCGATGTGCAGTTCGACAGCCAGGGCGCGCTGTGCTTCGACCGCCCGCTGCTCGACGCCGCCGACCTAGTGATACCGGCCCCGCTGGCCGACAGCCACTGCCATGACTTCCTCGGCGAATACCCGCAAACCGTGGTGGAGCAAGACCCCGCCAGCCTGAGCGTGAGCCTGATGGTGCCCACCGATGCCCTGCGCCCGCGCCAACGTGAGCTGTCCGGTTATGAAACCGGAGGGTTCGCCGGCTTGCTCAACTACGACCTCACCGGTTTGTACAACCGCTATGGCGACGACACCAACCGCTTCGGCTCGGCCAATACCGAAGTGGGGTTCAACGCGGGCGACTGGATCGTGCGCAGCCGCCAGGTGCAGACCTGGCAGGATTCCAGGTCTCGCAGCACTCACCTGGAAGCCTATGCCCAGCGCACCTTCGCCGAGCAGCAGGCGGTGTTGCAGGCCGGGCAGATCAACCTCTACAACCCGGTGCTGTCGTCCGCGCAGATCACCGGCATGCAGCTGTTTACCGAACAGGCCCTGCAGGACCAGGAACAGGGCTCGACCATCAGCGGCATCGCCAACAGCCCGGCCCAGGTCGAGGTGCGCCAGAACGGCGCGCTGATTCACTCCACGGTGGTGCCGGCCGGGCCGTTCTCGCTGACCGACGTGAGGCGCCTGAACACACGCTCCGACGTTGAAGTGACGGTCAAGGAAAGCACCGGCGAAGAGCGACGCTTCACCGTGCCGGCGGCGATGCTCGGCATCGGCTTGCCAGCCCCGGGTTACTCGTTGGGGGCGGGCCGGGTGCGCAATATCGGCGCTACACGGGGCGACGATCCATGGGTAATCAGCGGCGGCTGGAGCGGTGCGTTGAACCCGCGCCTGAGCCTGGGGGCCGGCGCGCTTGCCGCCGAAGACTACCGTGCCACGGGTGCCAGCCTCGGCCTGTTGCCGTGGCCAGACGGCCAGGTACAACTGTCGACCCAGATTGCCGATGCCCAACGCCTGGGTGAACGCGGCGTACAGACCGACCTGAGCCTGTCCCAGCGCCTGGGCCGGCAATGGTCGATCACCGCCGGCGCCTCCCACCGCACCATGGGCTACCGGGAGCTGGAAGACGCCGCCTACTACGACTCACGGGACGACGAAGGTCGCCTCACCCGCTATCGCGACCAGCAGAGCCTGGCCCTGGGCTGGGCCCATCCATGGCTGGGTGCCTTCAATGCCGGCCTGTCGCGCACCACCACGTTCAACGGCGAAAACAGCAGCCGTGCCCTGGCCTCATGGGGCACCAGCGTGCGCGGCGTGTCGCTGTCGGCCAGTGCCGAGTGGCAGGTCAGCGGCCGGCAGAATAACGAGAACGCGGTGTACCTGAACCTGAGCGTGCCACTGGGTGAGAACCGGCGTGGGCGCTCCTGGGTGCGCAACTCCGGTGGCGAGCATCGCATCGGCCTGGGGGTGAACGAGCAGGTCAACGATCAACTCAGTTACCGGGTCAGTGCCGAGCACGACAGCCGCGACCAACAAGTGGAATCCACCCTCGGCGTGTCCTATCTGCCGCGCTATGCACAACTGGACATGAACTACAGCCGCTCTGACGCCGAGCGCTCCAGCTACCAGGGCGGTGTGCGCGGTGCGGTGGTGGCCCACAGCGGTGGCGTGACCTTCTCGCCTTATCCGGTGCGCGACACCTTTGCGCTGGTGTCTGTCGGCGATATGGCCGGGGTCAAGCTCACCACGCCCAGCGGCCCGGTATGGACCGACTTCCAGGGCCAGGCCGTGGTACCGCAGGTGTCCGCCTACGGGCGCAGCCCCGTGGAAGTGCAAACCCAGTCGCTGCCGCGCAATGCCGATATCAGCAACGGCCTGGCCGTCATCAGCGCCGGGCGCGGCGCGGTGGATCGCGTGGAATTCGGCGTGGCCCTGACCCGTCGTGCCTTGCTCACAGTGACCACCGACCACGGCACGCCGCTGCCCCGTGGCGCCACGGTGAGTACCGCCGATGGCGAGTTCGTGACCCTGGTGCAGGAAGGCAGCCAGGTGTTCCTGCCGAACGTGCTGGACCCACGCCCCCTGTGGGTCAAGGCACCGGGCATGAGCCGCTGTGAACTGCAGGTTGAACTCGCGGAAAAAGCCGACCCGCAGGTGTATTTCGAAACCGCCCCGGCCCGCTGTGTGACGCCATGAGGAAGACTGTGATGAAGCGATTGTTACTGCTGGGATTGGCCCTGGGCGCCATCGTCCAGAGCCGGGCGCACGCCGACGAATGCCAACTGACCCTAAGCCAGTCGCGCCTGGATTTCGGCGTGATGAACCGCGCCGTGCAGCGCAACCCCGGCGCAGAAATCCTGCTGGGAGAACGCCGCCTGAGCCTCAACCTGAACTGCCCGACGCCCACCGATATGCACGTGTTCTACCGGGCCCTGGCCGCGACCGCCGAGCGCTACCGCTTTACCGAGCGTGGCAGTTACCGCGTGCACATCAGCGATGCGGTACTCGACGGCCAGGCTGTTGAACTGGGGTTGACCAGCGGGCAAGGCCAGGCGCCCAGTGCCAGGGGCAGGACACTCGACTGGCGGCCCGACCAGGCCATCGTACCGTTGCGCGACGGTGCGCCGACCACCGGCAGCAGCTTCTCGGCGCAATTGCTGGTCAATGCCTGGGCGCAGGCCGACGCCCTGCAAGTGCGCGACGCGGTGACCTGGGAAGCCAGCGGCTTGATCGACGCCGTCGCCAGCGAACGCGCACGGGAGTTGTCGCTGCAAGCCGGCTTCGCTCCGGCGGCCTGCGAGACCACGCTGTCCAACGGCGGCATCATCGACTTTGGCCGTATGTGGTCCAGGAGCCTTAACACCGACAAGGAAACCGGGCTGGTCTCCCGCAGCCTGCTGCTGAGTATCGGCTGCGACGGCCCGACTCATTTCGCCTTGCGCATGCATGACAACCGCAAAGGCTCGGCCACCGGCGGCATCGACGAAACCGCCTACGGCCTGGGAGTGGACGACAGCCGTAATAAAATCGGCCGGTACTTCCTCTATTTCGACCCCTTCGACCTGCGCGCCGATGCCCTGCCCCAGGTATATCGCACCGACTCCACCACTGGCGGCGTGGCCTGGAGCAGTTCCAGCGCCTACCCCATTCCCATCGGCAGCAGCAGTTTGCTCGGCTTTACCGCTCTACCCGGCAGCAATGCCGGCCCCACCGCGATCCAGAACCTGAGTGGGCAGATCAGCGTGCGCGCCGTCCTGTCCCCCATGAACAGCCTGGACCTGCGTACGGAAGTACTGCTCGACGGTTCGGGCACGATTGAAATCATCTACCTCTGATCAAGGAGTATGGTCATGCACCTACGCCAGCTTTCTCTCGCAACACTTGCCCTGCTGACCCTCAGCAGCGGTGCCACGGCAGCCTCCAGTGTCGAACTCGGCGTCACCGGCTTGCTCACTCCCAGTGCCTGTACACCGGCGCTGTCGAGCAACGGGCTGATCGACTACGGCAAGATTTCCCAACAGGAGTTGAACATTGATCGCGGCAAACGCCTGCCGGTGCGCTACCTGAGCGTGACCATCAACTGCGAGGCAGCGACTCGCTACGCCCTGCGCATGAGCGACAACCGCGACGGCACCGCCAACGTCAACAGCGAAATCTACTACGGGCTGGGACTGGACCCGAGCGGCAACAAGATCGGGCTGTACTCCCTGACCTTCGACCCCAAACAGACGGTGATCGACAGCCTGCCTGAGGTTTACGGCACCGAGTCCACCAGCGGCGGGATCGCCTGGCGCACCGCCAACAGCAACCCGATCGACATCGGTTCGCGCAGCTTTCTCGGCTTTACCGACACCGTCGGCAGCACCAGCGGGCCGACGGCCTTCCAGACGCTGAGCAGCCTGGTCAGGGTCGATACGGTGATCGCTGCCAAGAACAATCTCGACCTCAGCAGCGACGTGCATATCGATGGTTCCAGCACTATGGAAGTGCTGTACCTCTAGACCTTTTCGCTGGTCACGCCGACATACCGCGCACGCCCGGCGCCCAACCCCGCGATGATCGCGCCCAGGCCGATCACCGCGAAAATCCAGCCGGTGGCGTTCCAGCCACCGGTCCAGTCATGCACCAGCCCGACCGCGAACGGCCCCATGGACGCCAGGGTGTAGCCGATGCCCTGGGCCATGCTCGACAGGTTGGCGGCTACATGGGCGTCCCGTGAACGCAGCACGATCAAGGTCAGCGCCAGGCTGAAAGTGCCACCCTGGCCCAGGCCCAGCAGAATCGCCCAGCCCCACAAGCCGTCCAACGGTGCATACAGGCAACCGAACAGGCCGCCCAGGGTCAGCACCATCACCACCACGATGGCCAGGCGCTGGTCCTTGCCGCGGGTGGCCAGCCAGGGCGCAGCCAGGGAACTGGCCAGTTGCACAATCACCGAACCGGAAAGCACCAGGCCCGCCTGGGTGGCGCTCAGGCCACGGCCGATCAGGATCGACGGCAGCCAGCCAAACACAATGTACGCCAGGGAGGATTGCAGGCCCATGTACAGGGTCACCTGCCAGGCCAGCGGATCACGCAACAAGCCCTTCACGCGATAGGCCACCTGGTGCGCGCCGTGTTTCTGGCCGACCTGTGGCAACCAGAACAACGCCGCGACCAACGCCGGGAGAATCCAGAACCCCAGGCCGATGTTCCAGCTGTCGCCGAAGTAATGACTCAGGGGGACCGTGGATCCCGCCGCCAGCGCTGCACCCAGGCACAGGGCCATGGTGTACACGCCCGTCATGGTGCCGGCCTGTTTGGCGAAATCGCGTTTGACGATGCCGGGCAACAGCACCCCGATGATGCCGATACTCGCGCCCGCCAGCAGGCTGCCGGCGAACAGCCCGGCCTCACCCAATGAGCTGCGCAGGATGATGCCGCCGGCCAGGGTCAGCAGAATGCCCAGCACCACCCGCTCGGCGCCAAAACGTCGGGCCAGGATCGGAGCCAGTGGCGCGAACAGGCCCAGGCACAAGACGGGCAGCGTCGTCAGCAACCCGGCCTTGGCCGCCGAGAGACCCAGGCTGTGGGAGACCTCAGCGAGCAGAGGCGCCATGCTCGACAACGCCGGGCGCAGGTTCAGCGCCACCAGGATCAGGCCCAACAGCAACAACCACGGACGGCTTACCACCGGCGGGCTGTGCTGGACCTCATCGTCATCGGCTTCGGCGTCGATCAGCAGTTCTTCAAGGGCGTTTTCTGAACGGGGCATGGGGATCTCGGATTCAAGGTTCATTGATCAACTGCCGGGAAAGCGCCTTGGCACGTTCCGGGTCCTGTTGTTCCACGGCATCGAGCAAGGCGCCGTGCAGGTCGAATACCGCTTGCCGACGCGGCTGGATGTTCAGGGTCTGGCGCAGTTGCGCGCCGACGATGCTCGAGAAGTACTGATACAGCTCGCTCAAGGCCGGGTTGTGGGCCGCGTCCACCAGGCGTTTGTGGAACACCATGTCGCAGCTGATGTAGTGCTCAAGATCACCGTGGTAATGGTCGCCGCTGGCGTTGAGGGCCGCGCGCAAAGCGACCAGGTCTTCATCGGTGCGGCGCAACGCGGCCAAGCCGACTGCCTCGACTTCAAGAATCTGCCGCGTCTCCTGCGCCTGAGCCAGGGTGCAGTGGGACAAGGCTTTCATCGCTCCCAGCGGGTCGGTCATGGAGCGCAAATAGCTGCCGTCGCCCTGGCGGATCTCGATCAACCCGGAGAATGCCAATACGCGCATGGCTTCACGCACGGTGTTGCGGCTGATCCCTAACTCGGCAGACAACTCGGGCTCGGTGGGCAGGCGTTCGCCGATGGCCCATACGCCTTGGGTGATGCGCTGGCGCAACTGTTCGAGGGCTTGATCGACGAGGGAGCGTTTGATCAGGGGGGCGATGTCTGTCATGGGTTTCGTCCTTTCATCCAATCATAGGATGAATTTTCCCACAGCCTATTCGGAGTTGCCTACAAAGGCAACGCACTAGGGTTCTTGGGCAGGCAAAGGAGCAGTATTTTCGATTGGTAAAATTACCCTCAGAGGGTAATTATTGGACTCAGGTGTCTTATGGAAAAGTACACACCTCATTACGATCTGGCGGTGATAAAGGCGGATGTCAGGCGGCTTGGAAAGCAAGCATTTACTCAAAGCGCACGCCGTTGCGGCGAGGATCTTGATTTAAGCATCGAACAAATGCAGGCGGTCATTTTCGAGTTGAAAAACACGATGTTGTACAAGTCGATGACCACTCATGACGACCATCGAGTTTGGCAAGATGTGTATCACATTCACTCACATCATCTGGAGATCTACATCAAGGTGACCTACCGCACGGATGGTAAACCTCCGGTGATCTCCTTCAAGGAGAAAAACCCATGAAAACAGAGCAATGCTTCAGCTGCGGCAGGCATGACGGAATGCATCACTTCTCAGGACGTAGCGAAACATCGGAAGTCAAAGGTTTGCATCGCCGTATAGACGATCTGTCTGGATGGGAGTGCCAGGCATGTGGAGAGGTGATCCTGGACCCCGAAGACGCGGAACGCTATTCAGACCACTGCGATGAAATCGTTCACAGTTTCAGGCAGATGGTCGGCACCGAGATGAAGCGCATACGCCGCAAACTGCACCTTTCACAAAAAGAAACGGTACAACTGCTATCGGGTGGCGGCCACAACGCCTTATCTCGTTACGAGCGCGGTGAGGTATTGCCCCCCAAATCCCTGGTAGTCCTGATGCGTTTGCTTGAGCGTCACCCCCACTTGCTGATCGAAGCAAAAATCCTGAGTGAAGGCGCAGATCTTCGCAATTCCGTGCATACGGTACATAAAGAGCACGAGACCCTGACGACAACTTGATTGATGGCAAAAATAAACCCGGCACCAGGCCGGGTTTATTGTTTCAAGCATTACCCATGGATCAATGCAAAATCTGGCTCAAGAACAACTTGGTCCGATCATTCTGCGGGTTGTCGAAGAAGTCATTCGGCGCCGCCTGCTCAACGATCTCGCCCTTGTCCATGAAGATCACGCGGTTGGCCACGGTGCGCGCAAAGCCCATTTCGTGGGTCACGCAGAGCATGGTCATGCCGTCTTCCGCCAGGCCGATCATGGTGTCCAGTACCTCTTTCACCATTTCCGGATCGAGCGCCGAGGTCGGCTCATCGAACAGCATGATTTTCGGCTTCATGCACAGCGCACGGGCAATCGCCACGCGCTGTTGCTGGCCGCCGGACAACTGCCCCGGAAACTTGTGGGCCTGTTCCGGAATACGCACGCGCTCAAGGTAGTGCATGGCAATTTCTTCAGCCTTGCGCTTGGGCATCTTGCGTACCCACATCGGGGCCAGCGTGCAGTTCTGCAGGATGGTCAGGTGCGGGAACAGGTTGAAGTGCTGGAACACCATGCCGACTTCGCGGCGGATCGCTTCGATCTGCTTGAGGTCGTTGGTCAGTTCCACGCCATCGACCACGATGCGGCCCTGCTGGTGCTCTTCCAGGCGGTTGAGGCAGCGGATGGTGGTGGACTTGCCGGAACCCGACGGGCCGCACAGCACGATACGCTCGCCCTGCTTGACGTTCAGGTTGATGTCTTTCAACACGTGGAACTGGCCGTACCACTTGTTGACGCCCTGCATCTGAATAATGCCTTCAGGGCTCACAGGCTGTTTGATCGCTTCACTCATCACAACACTCCTAACGCTTGTGGCCTGTGTCCAGCTTGTGTTCCAAATGAATGGAATAGCGGGACATACCAAAACAGAAAATCCAGAACACCAGGGCGGCGAACACGTAGCCTTCAGTGGCCATGCCCAACCATTTCGGGTCGGCGGCGGCTTGCTTGACGCTGTTGAGCAGGTCGAACAGGCCGATGATGATCACCAGGCTAGTGTCCTTGAACAACGCGATAAACGTGTTGACGATGCCCGGGATCACCATCTTCAGTGCCTGGGGCAAAATCACCAGGCCCATGCTGCGCCAGTAACCCAGGCCCATCGCGGCCGCAGCCTCGTATTGGCCCTTGGGAATCGCCTGCAAGCCACCGCGCACCACTTCGGCTACATAGGCCGACTGGAACAGGATCACGCCGATCAAGGCCCGCAGCAATTTGTCGATGCCCATGCCTTCCGGCAGGAACAGCGGCAACATTACCGACGACATGAACAACACCGTGATCAACGGCACGCCGCGCCAGAACTCGATGAAGGTCACGCAGACCACACGAATCGCCGGCATGTTCGAACGCCGACCCAACGCCAGCACAATGCCCAGCGGCAAGGCCCCGGCAATGCCGACGGTGGCGATCACCAGGGTCAGCATCAAGCCGCCCCACTGGCTGGTGGCCACGTTGGTCATGCCGAAGATCCCGCCGTGCAGCAGGAAGTAGGCAACGATCGGGTACACCACCAAAAAGCTCAGGCCGTAGACCGCCTTGCGCGTGAAGCGCGAGATGAACAACGGCGCCACACCCACGATGGCCAGCCACACGGTCAGGTCGACACGCCAGCGCAGGTCGCCGGGGTAGTAGCCGTACATGAACTGCCCGAAGCGCTGTTGGATAAACACCCAGCAGGCGCCCTCCTTGGTGCAGTCGGCGCGGGTGGTACCGACCCAGTTTGCATCGAGGATCGCCCAGTGCAGGATCGGCGGCACGACCAGGTAGATCAGGTAGAACGCCAGCAATGTCAGCAGGGTGTTGAGCCAGCTGGAAAACAGGTTGGCGCGCATCCATGCCATCGGCCCGAACACTTTGTTCGGTGGCGGCATATCAGGTTTGAAAGTATGCGTACTCATGCAGGTTTCCTCACCGCTCGATCAGCGCAATGCGCTTGTTGTACCAGTTCATCAGCAGGGAAATGCTGATGCTGATCGCCAGGTACACGCTCATGGTGATGGCAATAACCTCGATGGCCTGGCCGGTCTGGTTGAGCACCGTGCCGGCAAACAGCGAAACCATTTCCGGGTAACCGATACCGGCCGCCAGTGACGAGTTTTTCGCCAGGTTCAGGTATTGGCTGGTCAGCGGCGGAATGATCACGCGCAGGGCTTGCGGGATGATCACCTTGCGCAGGGTCGGGCCGTTGCGCAGCCCGAGAGAACGCGCCGCTTCGGTCTGGCCGTGGCTGACGGACTTGATGCCTGAACGCACGATCTCGGCGATAAACGCCGCGGTATACACGGTCAGGGCCAGGGTCAGCGCCAGCAACTCGGGAATCAGTACCCAGCCGCCGACGAAGTTGAAGCCTTGCAGCTTGGGCATTTCCCAGTGCAGCGGCGCGCCGAACACCAAAGCGCACAGCGCAGGGATCACCACCAACAGCGCCAGGCCGGCCCAGAACTTGTGGAACGGAACACCGGTGGCTTCAAAGCGTTTATTTGCCCAACGGGCCATCAGCACAATGGCGATGATTGCCACCACGACGCTGATCACAAACGGCCAGAAACCCTCCGCCATCAACGCGGCGGGCATGTTCAGGCCACGGCTGCTGACAAAGAACGTGTCGCCGAAGTTGTGGCTGTTGCGCGGCCCCGGCATCGTCAGGAATACCGCGAAGTACCAGAACAGGATTTGCAGCAGCGGCGGAATGTTGCGGAACACTTCCACATACACCGTGGCCAGCTTGTTGATCATCCAGTTGGGCGACAAGCGCGCCACACCGATGATGAACCCGAGGATGGTCGCCAGGACCACACCGATCACCGTCACCAGCAGGGTGTTGAGCAGACCGATCACAAAGACCCGGGCATAGCTGTCCGATTCGGTGTAGTCGATCAGGTGCTGAGCGATGCCGAAGCCGGCACTGCGCTCAAGAAAGTCGAAACCCGAGGTAATGCCCCGGTGTTGAAGGTTGGTTTGCGTGTTGTTGAACAGGTACCAGCCCAACGAGACCACCGCCACAATCGTGATGATCTGGAATAGCCACGCACGCACTTTTGGATCACTGAAGCTGAGCTTCTGTTTTGGTGCGCCGATTTGATTTTGCATTAAGTGCCCCAGAAATAATGGAACAGAACATCACCCGGCGGTTGGCCCACCGGGTGATAGAACCATCAGCGATCAGCGCACAGGTGGTGCGTATTGAATGCCACCGTTGGTCCACAGAGCGTTCAGGCCACGATCGATTTCCAGAGGCGTGCTCTTGCCGAGGTTTTTCTCGAACACTTCGCCGTAGTTACCGACCTGCTTGACGATCTGTACGACCCAGTCCTTCTTCACTTTCAGGTCTTTGCCGTATTCGCCGTCAGCACCCAGCAGACGGGCAACGTCCGGGTTCTTGGTGGACTTGGCTTCAGCTTCGACGTTTTTGGAGGTGATACCGGCTTCTTCGGCGTTGAGCATGGCGTAGCCAACCCAGCGCACGATGGCCAGCCACTCGTCGTCGCCGTTACGCACGACAGGGCCCAGTGGTTCTTTGGAAATGGTTTCCGGCAGTACCACGTAGTCTTTCGGCGAAGCCAGCTTGCTGCGCTGTGCGTAGAGCTGGGACTTGTCGGAGGTCAGTACGTCGCAACGACCGGATTCCAGCGACTTGGCGCTTTCATCGGAGGTGTCGAACGTGATCGGGGTGTACTTCAGGTTGTTGGCGCGGAAGTAGTCGGAAACGTTCAGCTCAGTGGTGGTACCAGCCTGGATGCAGATGGTTGCACCGTCCAGTTCCTTGGCGCTTTTAACGCCCAGCTTGTTGTTCACCAGGAAACCAACACCGTCGTAGTAGGTGATGAAACCCGGGAATTTCAGGCCCATGCCGGCATCGCGGGAGCTGGTCATGGTGGTGTTGCGCGACAGGATGTCGACTTCGCCAGACTGAAGCGCGGTGAAACGCTCCTTGGCATTCAACTGGCTGAATTTGACCTTGGTTGCGTCGCCGAATACGGCAGCGGCAACAGCACGGCACACGTCAGCGTCGATCCCGAGGATCTTGCCGCTGGCGTCCGGCACCGAGAAGCCCGGCAGACCGTCGCTCACGCCACACTGCACAAAGCCTTTCTTCTGCACGGCATCCAGCGTGGCGCCAGCCTGGGCGAAACCACTGACACCCAGTACGGTAGCCGCGGTCACGATGGCCAGGGTGGATTTCAATACCTTCATTCAAACCTCCAGTTTTGCTCTTGTTGTGTCGGAGCTCGAACCCCACCGCACCCTTATGAGGCGACATCGACCCGTGTTGGCTTTTTTTGGGGTCAAACAGCATGAGGTTTTTGCTTTAAGTCCAGTTGCTATCCCACAGGCGCCAGTCACTGATAGTGTTACCGCCTGGGGTGAGCCTTGACATCGGGTTTCATATAGCAAGCCCCGTACCAGACTGATGGCTGAGTCGTTTCAGCCCATGGTCAAGAGCAAAAGATTCAACCTTGCGACATTCTCTTAACAGATCAACCCGTCGCGCACCGTTCCGACGCACTCAATCGGAGCGCACGCACATATATGGAGCAGACATGACCGAACCCTTGATTCTTCAGCCCGCCAAGCCCGCAGACGCCTGCGTAATCTGGTTGCATGGCCTGGGTGCCGATCGCTACGACTTCCTGCCCGTGGCCGAAGCCCTGCAGGAAAAACTCCTGTCGACGCGCTTTGTCCTGCCCCAGGCGCCGACACGCCCGGTGACCATCAATGGCGGCTACGAGATGCCGAGCTGGTACGACATCAAGGCCATGAGCCCGGCGCGTTCCATCAGTGTTGAAGAGCTGGAAGCCTCGGCAAAAATGGTTACCGACCTGATCAAGGAACAAAAAAGCAGCGGGATAGACGCCTCGCGGATTTTCCTTGCCGGTTTTTCCCAGGGTGGCGCCGTGGTGTTCCACACCGCGTTCCTGAAATGGCAGGGTGCTTTGGGTGGCGTGATTGCCCTTTCCACCTACGCGCCCACTTTCGGTGACGAACTCGAATTATCGGCCAGCCAGCAACGGATTCCGGTGATGTGCCTGCACGGCCAATACGACGACGTGGTGCAGAACGCCATGGGTCGCAGCGCCTATGAGCATTTGAAGTCGCGCGGTGTCACCGTTGCATGGCAGGAATACCCAATGGGCCATGAAGTGTTACCCCAGGAGATACACGATATTGGCAGCTGGTTGGCCGCCCGCCTGGGCTGAAAACCAGCCATTGTGTAGCCGCATGACCAACGCACTACGCCGCGCCCGATTCTTGCATTACACTGGCCGGCGTACATTCCTTAACCAATTGATGAGATGACCGTGCTCAAAGCACTCAAGAAGATGTTCGGTAAAAGCGAGGCTGAGCAGCTCGCGCCAGGTTCCAGTGCCCCCGCCCACGTTCAAGGCAGCCGCAATGACGGCCAGCAGCCTGGCCGGACCGCACCTGTAGCCTCGCCAAAAAAAGAGCCGGTGACCACACCCGCCACGGTTAACGTCGCTGAAGAGCCAGCCGCCGACCAACCACGCCAGGAGCCACGCCAGGAAAAGCCGCGCCGTGAACGCGCGCCCAAACCTGTGGTTATTCCCTGGAAACTGGAAGACTTCGCCGTCGAACCCCAGGAAGGCAAAACCCGCTTTCATGATTTCAAACTCGCCCCGGAACTGATGCACGCCATCCAGGACCTGGGTTTCCCGTACTGCACGCCGATCCAGGCGCAGGTATTGGGCTTCACCCTCGCCGGCAAAGACGCCATCGGTCGCGCCCAGACCGGTACCGGCAAGACCGCCGCCTTCCTGATCTCGATCATCACCCAGCTGCTGCAAACCCCGCCGCCGAAAGAGCGCTATATGGGTGAGCCCCGCGCCCTGATCATCGCCCCGACCCGGGAGCTGGTGGTACAGATCGCAAAGGACGCCGCCGACCTGACCAAGTACACCGGCCTCAACGTGATGACGTTTGTTGGCGGGATGGACTTCGACAAGCAGCTCAAGCACCTGGAAGCGCGCCACTGCGACATCCTGGTGGCCACGCCGGGGCGCTTGCTGGACTTCAACCAGCGCGGCGACGTGCACCTGGACATGGTCGAAGTGATGGTGCTGGACGAAGCCGACCGCATGCTCGACATGGGCTTCATCCCGCAAGTGCGTCAGATCATTCGCCAGACCCCGCCGAAAAACGAGCGCCAGACCCTGCTGTTCTCCGCGACCTTCACCGAAGACGTGATGAACCTCGCCAAGCAGTGGACCACCGACCCGTCCATCGTCGAGATCGAGGCACTCAACGTCGCCAGCGAGAACGTCGAACAGCATATCTATGCCGTGGCCGGTGCCGACAAATACAAGCTGCTCTACAACCTGGTCAACGACAACGGTTGGGAGCGGGTCATGGTGTTTGCCAACCGCAAGGACGAAGTGCGCCGCATCGAAGAACGCCTGGTGCGTGATGGCGTGAATGCCGCGCAACTGTCCGGCGACGTGCCGCAGCACAAGCGCATCAAGACCCTGGAAGGTTTCCGCGAAGGCAAGATTCGCGTGCTGGTGGCCACCGACGTGGCCGGACGCGGGATTCACATCGATGGCATCAGCCACGTGATCAACTTCACCCTGCCGGAAGTGCCGGACGACTACGTGCACCGGATTGGCCGTACCGGCCGCGCGGGCGCGGCGGGCGTGTCCATCAGCTTTGCCGGTGAAGACGACTCGTATCAGTTGCCGTCGATCGAAACCTTGCTGGGCCGCAAGATCAGCTGCGAAACGCCGCCGACGCATTTGTTGCGTCCGGTGGAGCGCAAACGCCCTTAAGCTGGAAGACCTCAGGCCGAATTCCATTCGGCCAGGATGGGTTGGCGAACACGCGAGGCCTCCTGCGAAAAGGCCTCATGGAAAGTGAAGCTGCTGCCCGACATATCGACAAGACGATGGGCCTGAGGCTGGGGTTGCGGCTGCCCCAGTGGCTGCTGCAAGTTCTCGGCATCGCCCCCGATAGGGGCTGCCGGCTGGCGCTTTCTGATCCGACCGTCGACCGAGCGGTACAGATTGACCACGCGCAAGCCAAAACGCGTCACCCCCCAGGCTTGGCTTGGCAGCGTAATGTCATTGAAGAACTTGTAAGAAGCACCGGTCAGCAACTTGCCAGCGGCCTGCAATCCGGCCCTTGCTTGGGAACTCAATAGACTGAAGCTTCGGACCGCCGGGCTTGCGGCGACTTCAACCGCCCGGGAAGCGCCCGTCGCCGCTATGCCTGCGCCCCCTAAACTGGCCGCGACACCCACCGCTGAAAAGGTCAGCGATGCCCAGTTCAGGACGTTGATTTGACTGGAGCGATCCCAGCCCATCTGATTGTCGACCGCCTCAACGCTCAGTGCGGCAATCCCCAACGTCCCACCTACCGAGGCCGCGCCTGAGGCTACCAACAGCGCGCTCTTGCCGGCAATGGTCAGTACAGCGGCTTGAGCGCTGATGGCAGCGAGCAAGCCCGCAGTTGCAAGCCCAGCGGTGACCACCGACATGCCCAGTGCAACACCGGTCAGTGCCCACCGGGCCCATGTTGGAAAACTGAAGAGGCCGCTGGGGTCCGACCAATTCACCGGGTCACCGCCACAATAGGCGTAGCTGTTGATCCCGCCCTCGTCAAAAGGACTGAGGGGATCAGGAGAGAGAAACACCATGAGTTCAGGATCATAGGCACGGCGCCCATTACCCAGGTGATAGAGGTTGACCGGTACGTCCAGCCGTTCGCCATTGTATGCGGGCAGTTGCAGATGGACCATCGAAGGAGGCGTGCCATCTGCCAAGGCGATCCTGGCGTCACCGTAGGGCGCGTACTGCCGGCGCACCTGCTCCATGCCCGGCGCCACCACACCGCGGACACTGCCAGCGCCGTCATTGACCAGTAGTTGCTCGCGATTACCGTGATCACGGTAGGCCAGCACCTGGTCGCCGTCGCGCACGTAATGCACCCGTTTACTGCCCTCCACCAGCGTGTCGAGCCGATCCCCGGCATAGGCCAGCATCACGGGGGCTTCGTTGCCTCGCGCAGCAAGCACCTGGCGTGCCTCGCCGTCGTATTGATAGCTGTACCTGAGGGCGTCGACCTGCACACCAGTGAGCTGGTCAAAACCGTTGTACGCAAAGCTGCGGCTGTAGGTGCCCTGCTGCAAATTACCGGAGGCGTCATAGCTCAGGGTCTGGTTTTGCACCGGGTTAGTGTGGGTTACGCGCGTCAGGCAAGCAGGATCTTGACCCTGGAAAAAACGCTCGCTACGGTCGCTACCGCCATCGGTAAATGTCGTCTGCACTTCGGTCATATTATCGAGACCGTCGTAACTGAAATACTGCTGCTTGATCGCCCGACCCAATCGATCCATGGGGAATTGCGTGCCGTCGCACACATAGGATTTGAGCCGCGAATAACCATCGTAAGTGAACGTCTCGCCCGTGACCACGACGTCATTCGCATCTTTCAACGTGCGAGTGGCCAGCAGGCCATCGTCGTAATAGGTGCTGACGATGTTCTGCAGTAGCGCACCGAACTGATCCAGCTTACGTTCTGACTCACGCCCCCATGCGTCATAGACCACCGAGTCGGTAAGACGCATGAATTGGTAACTGAGGGTTCGCGCCGATGGGCGCCCCAGGCTGTCGTAAGCCTGGATCGTGCCGATAAAACCGGTGGTTGTCTGTTGGAGGCGTCCGAACAGGTCATATTTCAGGTCACTGCGCTGCCCATCCGCCGAGGTATGCCGCAACAGCCGCCCACCCGGTGAGTAGCTGGTCAGGCTAGTCAATGCCTGATTGCCCAGCGTCTGAACTTCCTTGGCGAGATAGCCGTTCTCGTCGTAACTCATCTCATGCTTGAGCCCGGCTGTAAGGGATTGTCGCATCGCGCCACTGATGGGGTCGTACTCAAGGTCTATCGGCGCATGCCCTGCCATCTGGACGCCCGTCAATGTTTCCAGCTCGAGGTCATACCGGTACTCCTGGCGGTCACCGCGCGGCGAAGTCACCGCCACTGGCGCAACCTGGTTGGGCTTGTACTCCCAGGTCGTGGCTGTTGCGTTGCCACGCGCTTGGGAAATGACGCGGCCCAGGCTGTCGTATTCACGCGTGCCAAGCAGCTTGCTGTCTACGGTGAGGGTGCGCACCATTGGCTCACTGGTGCCAAGCGCATACGTCGTCAACCGCTCACGGGGCGGCGTTCCGTCGGATGGGGTTTCCAGGCTGCGCACCACACGATCAAAAATGTCATAGGCGTATTCAGTCTTGGTCTTCCTGGCATCGATGCGCTCCGTGCAGCGGCCCAGCCCGTCATAAGTACGGGTTTCCACCACAATGCGCGCACCGCCAACGCTCACCCGCTCAACCCGTGCCGGTTGATTGTGTTCGTTGAACCAGGTTTCCAGTTGCGCGTCACCTTGCACACCCGTCACCCGGCGGTTGAGGAGCGGGTCATATTCATCGATCAATACCCGACCATCGGGTTGAGTTACCGTCCACGGGTTGCCCCAAATGTTATAGGCGTGGCTGGTTTTCAATGTACGCGGCCCATCACCCAGATAATCCAGACGGGTTTGCTTCACGAGCCGCCCGAGTGCGTCGTACGCCCAGGAACCCAGAAGCCTGTCATTGTCCGCGATGCCATCAAGCGATTGCGCAGCAGAGAGCTGGCGTCCCATGCCATCGAAATACGTGAAGAGCACGGTGCCTTGTGCGTCCGTGGTGACCAAATGGGCCATCTTGGCCCCGGCCGAAAAGTGATAGGCATAACGACGTCGGGCCATCTGGGGCTTGCCTGGCGCGGCGGTTTCCGATGTCAGCCGCCCACTGACATCGTACGTCATCGCCAGGCTGCCGACGGCATCACGTGTCATGTCGAGCAGACGCTGATTGGTCAGTGACCACGTGCGCGCGGACTCGAGCCATTGACCAGGCTCACGCCCCTTCAAGCTCCGGACTTCGGTGATCGAGTCGCCATTGAAGGTGCAGGTGAAATCGGAGACCAGAGAGAGTTTGTCGATCGTCGTCGTGGAGCTTTTCAAGCGACCATGCAGGGCGGGGTTGGCGGCCGCAGAATGATAGGTATAAGACGTATGGGTGCCCCCTTCAAGGTTGATGGCAAGCGGCATGACGAAGTAGCCGCCCCCCGTTATCGAGACGTCGGTGTGGGAATGTTCAGTGGTCCGAGTCGCAGTGGTCGATCTGGCCGGGAAAAGCTTTTCCAGCTTCAGGTAACGTTGAAAGAGTCCATGGGGGTCGGCAGGGCATCTTCGGGGCTCGCCGGTCACCGGGTAATAAGTGTATTCGGTGCGTACGCCGGAGGCCTCGGTGCGGCTTAGTTCGTTGCCGAAGTCATCGGTGGTGATACTGACCACTTCCGCCCTTGGGGGTTTGCCACCCTGGGGATACAGCTCAAAGGTCTTGGTGATGCGGCTCGGAAGTTGGAGATTGGCGGGCTGATTTGGAAACTGGACGCCCCGAACTTCATTGTAGACAGTCTCGGTTTTGACCTGGCTGCCATTGGCTAGCATTAATTCCTCAGTCAACAGGTGAAAACGATTATAAGTGGCGCGGGTAGACCGCAGGGACTTGCCATTATTATCAACGTAAGTTTCTTCCGCCCAATAAGCGTACTCGCTATCCACCCGATACAAATTATCCTGGCCCTGGCGAAATCCGCCATTAAGAGGATATCCCGTGAAGTTACGGTTGGGACTGTAGTTATAAGAGCGGACGACAGAGGGCTGCCCGCGTCCGGGGTTTTGCTCCCAGTAGGTGACGACCGGAATATACAAACGGGCATCGTATTGATGCCCATTTGAGTTATACCGAATTATCTCCTGCCCCCCCATGGGTGTCATAACCTGCGAAATAGCTACCATTGCATCAGGCAACCTGAGGTACTGAAACGAATAGGCCTCACTTGCGACTGGCCCGGCCAAGTCATAAGGAACCGTGACCTTGGTCAGTTGATTGTCGATATGAGTATATTCAAATCGCGTACGGGCATAACAATTACCATCAATTAGTGTATCGGCGGTTACCAGCGATCCGGCGGAATACTTCAACATCAACAGGTCGGTTTCTTTATCGTCAACAATGCTCTGCAATAAGTTATTACCGCCATACCGGAAGGTCAGCCGCTCGCCATTTTCGAACTGGATGGCACTGATCTTATAGGGACCGGGAATGCTGAGGGGACGCAGGATTTCGACAGTGCCATCCTTGTAAATTACGTGCAGCGTATTTTGCGCAACCCGTTTTATGGTGAGGTCCTTCAACTTATGGTCGGTAATAACAGCATTGTCCCCTACGGAGGGCAGCCCTTGGGTTAGATATTGTTCACCGTTGAGTAGCGTAAGCTTGAAGCTGTTCGGGTCAAATTCGGTATTCGACAAGCTCCAGCCTTTACCGTAGCCACTGTTGCGGGTATCCATCATCGAGAACGCCAAGGCAATCTCTCGGCTGATCTCTAACGGCCCTTTTGGGCTCAAGACTGCCAAACGAACCAGACACCCATACTGCCCGGTACGCAGGTCAACCGAACCGCCGAGGTGGGCGCTGAAATTAAACGCGTTCGAATAGATGTCCATAGGTCCACCGCTTCGCACTTGGAGAGGGGATGAAATGCCTGGAACGTCAGGGTTTTGAAGTGGCGCGCAGCACCATCACATTGTAATTGTCGGTCTCGGTCAGGTAATAGTGATGCGAGCAGCCATAACTATCGACCATTGTCCAAATACTGGCCCCTTGTTGATCGGTGTTGGGGTTATTCAACCAGGCCTTGACTCGCGCAGCACGCATGATGGTATTGCGCTTGTTCGCAGGAATTAGTTCATTTCCCCCTGAAGATTTTTTCAGCAGGCTATTCATTGTGATGTTTCCAACAGTATTACCCCGTATGACACCGCCGATCTGTCTAATACCGTGCCCAATGTCCCGAGTGTAGTAAATATCAAAGTGATCCCCCTGAACAGATGGATCTTTTAATTTTACGGGATCAGTCGGAGGTATATTCTCGACAAATCTCAACCCAAGGGGTGGCGTCCAATAATAAATATCCACATCCACACCCTGCACTGAAAAGGCGTCGGTATCAGCCCAATGATCGAGCCGCTCAGCAGACAATGTATAGGGCTCTTGACACTTAACAGTGACAGATGATTGATAATTAACATTATCTCTCTCCATATTGGTTGTATATGTTTTACGTCCCACCGTAATTTTTGCCATAAACTGCTGATTACCAGTTGATCTCAGATCACACCTCAGGTATCGCTTCTCATTTTCGAGCGGACCAATACCGGGCATCGGCTGAATAATAGGGTTAGAAGGGGCTGTAGCCATGCTGGGTTCCTCAAGCACCCCCGACCACCGACCCATGTTAAATTCGTTCCTTTTTGTATCACAATACCATCCGGCCGGAATCGTCGCTTCTGGGTTTGTGGAATACTCAACCACCGTGGCACTTTCAAGCTCCGTCGCCTCAAAGGCTGCCAGCTCCCATATACCTTCAGCGTTTCTCCTCTCCTTTTGGACAATTATATTGACTTGACATTGCTGTTTGCCACCCAGATACACCTCATTATTAACTACATTGCCACCATCGCGAGGGAATTCAATATCAAACGTTTTTAAACGAACATTGGGATCTTCCGCTTTCATTTCCTTCTCCTTATCCAACATAGAGAACAGTTATCATCAACGCCACATCTTGTACCGGCCTGATGCAAGTAAGCGCTTTATAGAAGGGACCGCCTACTGTTAGAAATAACAGTTTTTCCGGAGTTTTCAGGTCAAAAGGAAATAGCGATTTCCTGCTTTATCGCCAGGCTGAATATAAATGTGAAAGTGGGCTTGTGGGGGAGCAAGCAAGCCTGCACATTTGGTTTCAGCATTTTCAAATCCAGGAGGAACACATGAACCAGGCCGACTACCTCATCATCGGCGGTGGCATCGCCGGCGCATCCGCCGGCTACTGGCTGTCACACCATGCCCGCGTCATCGTGCTGGAACGCGAGTCGATGCCGGGTTACCACTCCACCGGCCGTTCCGCCGCCCTGTACATCGCCGCCTATGGCACGCCCCAGGTCCGCGCACTGACGCTGGGCAGCCGCGCCTTCTTCGATCAGCCGCCCGCAGGCTTTGCCGAACACCCATTGCTCACCCCACGGGGCGAATTGCTGGTGGACTTGATTGGCGACCCCGGTGAGTTGCAGCGCCAGTACCTGAGTGCCAAAGCCCTTGTGCCAGAAACGCGACTGCTCGACGTCGAGGAGTCGATGGCCATGATGCCGATCCTGCGCCGGGAAAAAGTCCATGGCGGGATCTACGACCCGACCGTGTGTGACATCGATACCGATGCGCTCTATCAAGGTTACCTGCGCGGCATTCGGCGCAATGGCGGAGAAATCCACACCGACAGTGACGTGCAGAAACTGACCCGCGACGGTCAGGGACTGTGGCAAGTGCGCACGGCCCAACAACACTTCAGCGCCCCGGTGATCATCAACGCCGCCGGCGCCTGGGCCGACCATATCGGCGAGTTGGCCGGTGCACAGAAAATCGGCCTGCAACCCAAACGTCGCAGCGCGTTCGTCTTCTCTCCACCCGCCGAGCTGAACATCCACGCATGGCCGGAGCTGGCGGCCCTCGATGGTTCGTTCTATATGAAACCCGACGCGGGCATGTTCCTCGGCTCACCGGCCAATGCCGACCCGGTGGAGCCCCACGATGTGCAACCGGAAGAGCTGGACATCGCCACGGGGATCTATCACATCGAAGAAGCCACCACCCTGAGTATCCGCCGACCTGCGCGGACCTGGGCCGGGCTGCGCAGTTTCGTCAGCGATGGTGATCTGGTCTGCGGGTTCGATCCACAGGTGGAGGGATTATTCTGGATTGCGGCTCAGGGCGGCTACGGGATCCAGACGTCTCCGGCGATGGGCCAGGCCAGTGCGGCGCTGGTGCGCGGCAAGCCTTTGCCGGATGCATTGGCGGCGTTCGGGTTGACCGAAGCGATGCTTTCTCCACACCGGCTGCACGCCTCGACCTGACCTGTGTGGCGGGGGAGCTTGCTGTGGGGAGGGAGCTCCCTCGCCACAGCAAGCTCCCTCGCCACACGTTATTTCCAGCGGTCAGCGGCTGCGTGATCGCTGTCGCGCCCTTCCACCCAGCGTGGCCCTTCGCTGGTGTTTTCCTTCTTCCAGAACGGAGCCCGCGTCTTCAGGTAGTCCATCACAAAGGCGCAGGCATCGAACGCGGCCTGACGATGGGCGCTGGCCGCCGCAACAAACACGATCGGCTCACCCGGCTCCAGGGCGCCAATGCGATGCAACACTTCCAGCTTGAGCAGCGGCCAGCGTTGCTCGGCCTCCACGACGATTTTGCCGAGAGCCTTTTCAGTCATGCCCGGGTAGTGTTCGAGGAACATCCCCGCCACATCCAGGCCATCATTGAAGTCGCGCACATAGCCGACAAAACTCACCACCGCGCCTACGCCCACATTGGCCGCATGCATCGCATTGACCTCGGCGCCGGGATCAAACGCCTCGGCCTGCACCCGAATCGCCATGGTCAGCCTCCGGTCACGGGCGGGAAGAATGCCACTTCGTCGCCAGCTTGCAGTGGCTCTTCAAGGTCGCACAGTTCCTGGTTACGAGCGCACATCAGGCTGGCCTCATTGAGCACTGCGAATTCCGGGTCACCGGCCAATGCCTGGCGTACAGCGTCGACCGTCGCGAAGTCACCTTCCATCTCCAGGGAGTCCAGGCCAATCGCTTCGCTGTAGCGCGCAAAAAACAGTACGTTGATGCTCATGCCTGGTCCGCCTTGAAATGCCCGCTCTTGCCGCCGAGTTTCTCCAGCAGCCGAATGGTTTCGATGGTCATGCCACGGTCCACGGCCTTGCACATGTCGTAGATCGTCAGGGCGGCAACACTGGCCGCGGTCAACGCTTCCATCTCCACGCCGGTCTGCCCGGAGAGTTTGCAGCGGGCGACGATGCGCACCGCGTCCAGGCCATCGGCACTGAGCTCGACCTTGACCCCGGTGAGCATCAACGGGTGGCACAGGGGAATCAGATCACTGGTTTTTTTTGCGGCCTGGATCCCGGCGATACGGGCCACGGCAAACACGTCGCCCTTGGGGTGGGCGCCGTCGACAATCATTTTCAGGGTCTCGGGCAACATGCGCACCCGCGCTTCGGCCACGGCTTCACGGAACGTCACGGCTTTTTCAGTGACGTCGACCATGTGGGCGCGACCTTGGGAATCGAGATGAGTCAGCACAGGGATACTCCTGATCAGGAGCTCCGATTGTAAACCCAACGCCGATCAAATGTGGGAGCTGGCTTTTGTGGGAGTCGGGCTTGCCCGCGATGCAGGCACCTCGGTATGTCAGTTACACCGAGGTGATGCTATCGCAGGCAAGCCAGCTCCCACATTGACCGTGGTTACAGGTGAGATTCGGCGTATTCGGCCAGAATCGAACGAGGGACACCTTGCAAGGCGATGTGCACGCCGTTCGGGAAGTCCTTGAAGCGTTCCGTCAGGTAAGTCAGCCCGGAGCTGGTCGCGGACAGGTAAGGGGTGTCGATCTGTGCCAGGTTGCCCAGGCACACCACTTTGGAACCGGCGCCGGCACGGGTGATGATGGTTTTCATCTGGTGCGGCGTGAGGTTCTGGCATTCATCGATCAAAATCAGGCTCTGCTGGAAGCTGCGACCTCGAATGTAGTTGAGGGATTTGAACTGCAACGGCACTTTGCTGAGGATGTAATCGACGCTGCCATGGGTGTTTTCGTCATCCATGTGCAAGGCTTCGAGGTTGTCGGTGATCGCCCCCAGCCACGGCTCCATTTTTTCCGCTTCGGTGCCGGGCAGGAAACCGATTTCCTGGTCCAGGCCCTGCACGCTGCGGGTGGCGATGATGCGGCGATAGCGTTTGGTAACCATGGTCTGTTCGATGGCGGCAGCCAGGGCGAGGATGGTTTTCCCCGAACCTGCGGCGCCGGTCAGGTTGACCAGGTGGATGTCCGGATCAAGCAAGGCATACAGCGCCAGGCTCTGGTAGATATCACGCGGTTTCAGGCCCCAGGCTTCCTGGTGCAACAGGGGTTCCTGATGCAGGTCGAGGATCAGCAGCTTGTCGACCTGGATCTCTTTGATCCAGCCCACAAAACCCTGTTCGTCGATGATGAATTCGTTGATGTGCACAGCCGGCAGGTTGTCGATCAGCTGTACCTGGTGCCAGGTGCGGCCATGGTCCTGACGGGTTTCGACCTTGCTGACGCGATCCCAGAACGAGCCGGTCATGGTGTGATAACCACGAGACAGCATTGACACGTCGTCAACCAGTTGGTCGGTACTGTAGTCCTCGGCAGCGATCCCACACGCTCGTGCCTTGAGGCGCATATTGATGTCTTTGGTCACCAGCACCAGGCGCAGGTCCTTGTCGCGTGCGTGCAGGTCGATCAATTGGTTGATGATTTTGTTGTCGTTCAGATTCTCCGGCAGCAAGCTGTTGGGCTCGCTGCGCTTGTTCATCAGAATCGACAGCAAGCCCTTGGGCCCGCCTTTGCCACGCTGGATCGGTACGCCCACCTCGACATCGTCGGGGGAGGCTTCGCCGAGGGTCTTGTCGATCAGGCGGATGGCCTGGCGGCATTCGGCGGCAACGCTGTGGTGCCCGCTTTTGAGTTTGTCGAGCTCCTCAAGCACGATCATCGGGATGGCGACGTGGTGTTCTTCGAAGTTGAGCAGTGCGTTTGGATCGTGAATCAGTACATTGGTATCAAGCACATAAAGGATTGGCTGGTCGGAAGAAGGGTTACGTCCATGATCATCCATACTCGGTCACCTTTGTGGGAGCCAGTCGACGCAATACCGCGACAGTGCTGCGCCTCGATTCGACCGTCGAACGCACTTAAGGGGCGTCAAGTGCGGTGCACACAAGAGGTGTCTTGGAAGACGCCACCTGTGTTGCAGGTTTCGGCTGTCTGTCTTCGTAATACCGCAAAACACATGACAGGAAAAAGCACTTTGACGCTTTTTTGAAGTTTATTTTTCAGGATGACGAATAGCACTAGGCGCGCCGGCATTGCACCGTTAAAGTCGGAAGTCCGCCTGTATCGAAATACCTCCAAAATTCCCCCCTGAAAAACCTCAGCCCCAACAGGGCCGGGCTTTTCGTGCTTTTTCAGCGAAACGCTTCGCGGCAATCCTGCCAGCCGAGTCCACTTTCTGCCGTGGCGTGTAAAAGCCAGGGTAAAGCGATGCGCGCCTTGTCCTGGGTGTCGTGGAAGACGATCACCCCGCGCCGCCACAACAGCATCAGTGTGAGCACGCGGTTCGCCGACTCATCAGCCTTGAGCTTGCCGGGTTCGTCTTCCGAGTCGATGTCCCACAAGGCCACTTGCAGCCCTTGTGACTGGAAAAATCCCTGGCTGTCGGACCGGCGCTGACCGTACGGCGGGCGGAACAGCGGCAGGTAGTTTTCCGGCATCAGGTTTTGCGCCAGGGAGGCGCTGCGGGTGATGGACGACTGCCAGTCGACCCAGTGGCTATGGGAGCGGTACTGCCAGCCCTGGATGCCAACGCACTGGCCCTGGTACAGCGCCTGCACATCGGTGGCCGAGCTTTTCTCGACGCGGGTTTGCAGGCTGTTGCCCAGCACGAAGAAGAGGCTGTGCATTTTCTGTTTGCGCAGGTAGTCGGCGAGCCAGTCGGTATTGCCGCTGACCGGGGACGGTCCGCTGTCGAAGGTCAGCAGGAACATCCGGTCGTTGAGTTCGTCGCCGTTGCGCTCGTGGTCGCCGAAGCGCGCGATTTCGCTGCTGATCTGGGGGAACAGGGCGGCCTTGCGCAACTGTTCATCCAGGTAGCGCTCGTGGAATGCGCGGCTGGGGCCGGCCCAGCCTATATAGAAGGAGTTGTCGCTGACTTCGAATTTGGCGGCTTGTTCGCGCAGGTCGTCCATGTTTTCCACCAGGTAGCAGAAGGAGGCGTCCTGTTCGCAGCTTTGTTGGGCGAAGGTGTAGTTTTCCAGTAGCCGTTGCCAGAGTTGGCGGCGCAGGTCGTCGATCGAGGCCTGGTTGATGATCTTCAGGCCCAGGCGCTGCTTGAGGGCGGGTTCGTCGAGGGATTCGCTGGCGAGCAGGGTGTGGGCGAACATCAGGATTTCTGCGCGTGAGGCGACGTCGAACAGGGCGGGGCTGCTGAGGCGTTCGGGCCAGGTGCCGCGGTCCAGGGTCGCGACATCCACAGGGGCGGCTTGGGCGCCCAGGCAGATGAGCCAGGCTGACAGTAAAAGCGCAATTCGCACGAAGGGTCTCCCTTTCCAGAGTCGTCGGGCACTATAGCCGATCGTGTGGGGGCGCTATTGGGTTGGTGTGTATATGCGTTATTTGAGTGATGGCTTGTATTGGTTCCGCTCTTACAGCGGCTCACTTTTGAACGCTTTTGCAAAGTGACTCGCTGTAAGAGCGAAACCATAAGCCGCCGTAACCGCAGAAACGGATATGCCCCCCCAACGACCGCACAGCTATCTATCACCATCATAGGTGGAGTCAAACCGCCCTACCCCCTAGAATCCCCCCACGATTAAAGGAGACGACTTCATGCTGACGGTGATTTCCCCCGCCAAAACCCTCGATTTCGAGTCAAAGCCGGTCACCCCGCGCTTCACCCAGCCGCAATACCTCGACCACTCCCAGGAGCTGATCGAACAACTGCGCGAACTCAGCCCGGCGCAAATCAGCGAACTGATGCACGTCTCCGACAAAATCGGCGGCCTCAACGCCGCACGCTTCGGCAGCTGGACCCCCGCCTTCACCCCCGCCAACGCCAAACAAGCCCTGCTGGCATTCAAGGGCGACGTCTACACCGGCCTCAACGCCGAAACACTCAAGGACGCCGACTTCACCTACGCCCAGGACCACCTGCGCATGCTCTCCGGCCTGTACGGCCTGCTGCGGCCACTGGACCTGATGATGCCGTACCGCCTCGAAATGGGCACCAAACTGCCCAACGCGCGTGGCAAGGACCTGTACGCTTTCTGGGGCACCCGCATCAGCGAGTGGCTCAACGAAGCCCTGGCCGAACAAGGCGATGACGTGCTGCTCAACCTCGCGTCCAACGAGTACTTCTCGGCAGTCAAACGCCCGGCATTGAATGCGCGAATCATCAACACCGAGTTCAAGGATCTGAAAAACGGCCAGTACAAGATCATCAGCTTCTACGCCAAGAAGGCCCGGGGCATGATGAGCCGCTTTGTGATTGAAGAACGCATCAACGACCCGGCCAGGCTCAAGGAGTTTGACGTGCAGGGTTATCGCTTCAATGCGGAGCAGTCGAAGCCGGATAACCTGGTGTTCCTGCGCGATCACGCACCGGAATAACCTGACAACGAAGATCCAAATGTGGGAGCGGGCTTGCTCGCGAAAGCGGTGGTTCAGTCGATGCCTTTATTGCCTGACACGCCGCTTTCGCGAGCAAGCCCGCTCCCACATTTTGTTTGCATTCCAATTCCGAATTCGCCATTTATTTGGCGTCAAAAATAATTCTTCAGATTCCCTAACATTTATTTCACTCGACATTCGTCAATTTTTTTCGTAGTGGCACCACTTTTTTAAAACAGTAGTGGCACAAAACTATTTACCCTTCGCAACTCCCCGCAACTACTGGCCTAAATAGCAAGTGCTATCAGAATAGTACTAGTGCCATCTTTCCTAATATTTCAAGAAATTTCCGGAAACAGGATGAGTGGACAGGAACTATGTCCTAAAGCACCGCTCATACCACCGGTAACGATTATCTCTGAAGATGTAAGAGATGACTTACGTGGCGACCAAGGGAAGTAGCAAAGTTGTCATATGACTTTGACTAAATGGTCAAATCATCAACTGATTAGTTGAAGGCGGACGCAAAGGTTTCACTACTTTCTCCGACAAGGCCAAGGCTGAGCTCACCTGTATGGGTCAGTGAGACAACCCAAGCCGTTGATATATAAGGGCTCAAAGCCCCTGTCAACGCCTTGCGGCACTGGCGCCAGGCCCTTCCCCAGGAAGGCTGGCTGCATTTCAGGGCAAGCCCCAACAATAAGGCCAAGTTGCGCACAACTTGAGTGCATTAGTTAGCCACTCGACTTTTAGTATGCCTGCACTGGATATACCGACGTTTATTCGTCGCACTTCCCAGTGCCTGGGTGACGCTTCAAAACATGAACTCCGGCCATCTAGTGGCACGATTAACAATGAGGTGAATGCGATGCGCATCAGCATATTTGGTTTGGGTTACGTCGGCGCGGTATGTGCCGGTTGCCTGTCTGCACGGGGCCATGAGGTCGTTGGCGTAGACATCTCCAAGGAAAAGATCGACCTGATCAACGCGGGTAAATCCCCCATCGTTGAACCGGGTCTGGGCGAGCTGTTAAGCCAGGGCGTTCAAACCGGCCGACTGCGCGGCACCACCAATTTCGCCGAGGCAATCCGTGATACCGACCTGTCGATGATTTGCGTCGGCACGCCGAGCAAGAAGAACGGCGACCTGGAACTCAACTACATCGAATCGGTGTGCCGCGAGATCGGTTTTGTCCTGCGTGACAAGACCTCCCGTCACACCATCGTGGTCCGCAGCACCGTGCTGCCAGGTACCGTGGCCAATGTGGTGATTCCGATTCTCGAAGACTGCTCGGGCAAGAAAGCCGGCGTCGACTTCGGCGTCGCCGTAAACCCTGAGTTCCTGCGTGAAAGCACCGCCATCGCCGACTACGACCTGCCGCCGATGACCGTCATCGGTGAATTCGACACCGCTTCCGGCGATGTTCTGCAGTCGCTGTACGAAGAACTCGACGCGCCGATCATCCGCAAGGACATCGCCGTCGCCGAGATGATCAAGTACACCTGCAACGTCTGGCATGCGACCAAAGTGACCTTCGCCAACGAGATCGGCAACATCGCCAAGGCGGTAGGTGTCGACGGTCGCGAAGTGATGGAAGTGGTCTGCCAGGACAAGACCCTCAACCTGTCCCAGTACTACATGCGCCCGGGCTTTGCCTTCGGCGGTTCCTGCCTGCCCAAGGACGTGCGCGCCCTGACATACCGCGCAGGCTCTCTGGACGTGGATGCGCCGCTGCTCAACTCGCTGATGCGCAGCAACGAGTCCCAGGTGCAAAACGCTTTCGACATCGTTTCCAGCCACGACAAACGCAAAGTCGCCCTGCTGGGCCTGAGCTTCAAGGCCGGCACCGATGACCTGCGCGAAAGCCCGCTGGTGGAACTGGCAGAGATGCTGATCGGCAAGGGTTTCGACCTGAGCATCTACGACAGCAACGTCGAATACGCTCGCGTGCACGGCGCCAACAAGGACTACATCGAAGGCAAGATCCCTCACGTGTCGTCCCTGCTCAACTCGGACTTCGACGAAGTGATCAACAACTCCGACGTGATCATCCTGGGCAACCGCGACGAGAAGTTCCGTGCCCTGGCGCACAACGCCCCCCACGGCAAGCAAGTGGTCGACCTGGTGGGCTTCATGTCCAAGGCCACCAGCGTGAGCGGCCGTACCGAAGGCATTTGCTGGTAACAGCAACGGCAAGTTTCAAGCGGCAAGCGTCCTGATCCCCGGCGCTTGCTGCTTGAAACCTCCTTCACCTGCGGAATGACGCCTATGTCCAAGTTAAAACACGTACTCCTCCAATCTGCCGGCTGGCTGTTTTTCCTGAGCCTGCTGATGGGACTCGCCCTGCTGTTGCCGGCGAGTACGTTCGACTCAGAGTCGAAGAATTTTATTTTCCTGATTGGCGCCGTCGGTATCTGGCGCTACTCGATGGGTGCTACGCATTTCTTTCGCGGCATGCTGTTCCTGTACGTGGTCTACCCGCACCTGCGGCGCAAAGTGCGCAAGCTGGGCAAGGCGGCAGACCCGTCCCACGTATTCCTGATGGTTACCAGCTTTCGGATCGACGCGCTGACCACGGCCCAGGTCTACAGCTCGGTGATCCGCGAGGCCATCGAATGTGGCTTCCCTACCACCGTGGTCTGCTCCCTGGTGGAAATGTCCGATGAGCTGCTGGTCAAGAGCCTGTGGGCCAGGATGAACCCGCCCGACCACGTCAAGCTGGACTTCGTGCGCATCGCCGGTACCGGCAAGCGTGACGGCCTGGCCTTCGGTTTTCGCGCCATCTCCCGCCACCTGCCGGACAACCGCGCCGTAGTGGCCGTGATCGATGGCGACACCGTGCTCGCCGAGGGCGTAGTGCGCAAGACCGTGCCGTGGTTCCAGCTGTTCGGCAATGTCGGCGGCCTGACCACCAACGAGTTCTGCGAAGTGCGCGGCGGCTACATCATGAGCGAGTGGCACAAGCTGCGCTTCGCCCAGCGCCACATCAACATGTGCTCCATGGCCCTGTCCAAACGCGTGCTGACCATGACCGGCCGCATGTCGGTATTCCGCGCCAACGTGGTCACCGACCCGGGCTTCATTGCCGATGTGGAAAGCGACTCGCTGCAACACTGGCGCCTGGGCCGCTTCAAGTTTTTGACCGGTGACGACAAGTCCAGCTGGTTCAGCCTGATGCGCCTGGGCTACGACACTTTCTACGTACCGGACGCCGCGATCCACACCGTGGAACACCCGCCGGAAAAGAGCTTTATCAAGGCCAGCCGCAAACTGATGTTCCGCTGGTACGGCAACAACCTGCGCCAGAACTCACGTGCCCTGGGCCTGGGTATGCGTCGCCTGGGCCTGTTCACCAGCATCGTGCTGTTTGATCAACGCGTGTCGATGTGGACCTCCCTGCTGGGGCTGACCGTGGCGATCATCGCCACCTTCAAATACGGCGGCGCGTTCATCCTCGCCTACCTGCTGTGGATCGGCATCACCCGCCTGATTCTGACCCTGCTGCTGTCGTGCTCCGGCCACAAGATCGGCCCGGCTTACCCGGTGATTCTCTATTACAACCAGATCATGGGCGCGCTGGTGAAGATCTACGTGTTCTTCCGCCTTGATCAACAGTCCTGGACCCGCCAGGACACCAAACTGACCCGCGATTTGGCCAGCTTTCAACGTTGGTTCAACACCTGGTCGTCTCGGACCATGACCTTCTCCGCCGGCAGCATTTTCGTCGCCGTGTTGCTGATGATGGTTTGACCCTGCCAAGCCTGAATTAACTAGGAACTAAACACCATGAATAGCCCAGTAAACGCCAACGTTGTCCACGAATCCGAAGCCCAGCGCCAACACGCCCGGGTCAAAATCCCGGCCAAGCTGCGCTTCTTCGGCGCCGATCAAACACCGATGGAAGTGCGGGTGATCGACCTGTCCGCCGGCGGCCTGGCCTTCAACGCCCCGCAGCAGCCGCTGAAAGTCGGCGATGTGCACAAGGGTCGCTTGCAGTTCGTGATCGACAACCTGGGCCTGGCGATGGACGTCGAGCTGCAGATTCGCTCCTACGACCGCCAGACCGGCCGCACCGGTTGCCAGTTCCAGAACCTCGATGCACAAGACATCTCCACCCTGCGCCACCTGATCACCTCGCACCTGGCCGGTGACATCGTAACCATGGGTGACGTGCTGGCAACCCTGCAACGCGACAACTTCACCAAGGCGCGCAAGGTCAAGGACGGCGGCAGCAACATGAGCGTCGGTGGCCGCCTGCGGGCGGTGACTTTCAGCCTCGGGATCTTCGTGGTGGGCCTGGCGGCATTCGGCTTCGTGGTCAAATCGGTGTACGGCATGTACTTCGTCAGCCACGCCACCTCCGGCCTGGTGAGCGTGCCCGGGATGAACGTGACCATGCCCCGCGATGGCACCGTGCAAAGCCTGATCAAAGGCGATGCGGTCGCCGCCAAAGGCGCGCCATTGGCAACCTTCAGCACCAGCATGCTCGACGTACTCAAGGGCCATCTGGACGAAGACCAGCTGCAACCGGCCAAGGTCGAAGAGCTGTTCGGCAAGCAAATGACCGGCACCCTCACCTCCCCGTGCGACTGCGTCGTGGCCCAGCAACTGGTCGCCGACGGTCAGTACGCCAGCAAGGGCGACGTGATCTTCCAACTGGTGCCACGCGGCAGCCAGGCCAACGTTGATGCGCGCTTCTCCTATCGCCAGTTTGCCGACGTTCGCCCGGGCACCCGCGTGAACTTCCAGGTAGCGGATGAAGAGCAGGTACGCACCGGCACCATCGTCAGCAGCACCAGCCTGAACAGCAGCGAAATGTCCTCCGACATCCGCGTGCAGATCAAACCCGATGCCCCGCTGGACAGCACCTACGCCGGTCGCCCGGTTGAAGTGACCAGCGATCGCGGCCCGTCCCTGAACTGGCTGATCGACAAAGCCATGGCCAACGGTCTGTAAGCAGAGGACATGCCTGTGATGACTCTCTCAAAAACACCGCAATCCCTGTGGGAGCGGGCTTGCTCGCGAAAGCAGTGTGTCAGCCAACACATGCATCAACTGACAGGGCCCCTTCGCGAGCAAGCCCGCTCCCACATGGGAACTGTGGCGTTGCTGGCTGTTGCGGTCAGCCTCGCCGGTTGCGCCGGTCTGCCCGACCAACGCCTGGCCAATGAAGCGCTGAAACGTGGCGACACCGTCACTGCCCAGCAGAACTACCAGCAGCTCGCGGATTTGGGCTACAGCGAGGCCCAAGTGGGCCTGGCGGATATCCAGGTCGGCACCCGCGACCCCGAGCATATCAAGCAGGCCGAAGCGACGTACCGCGCGGCCGCCGATACATCGCCCCGTGCCCAGGCACGCCTGGGCCGCCTGCTGGTGGCCAAGCCCGGCGCGACCGAAGCCGAACACCATGAAGCCGAAGGCCTGCTGAAAAGAGCCTTTGCCAATGGCGAAGGCAACACCCTGATCCCGCTGGCAATGCTCTACCTGCAATACCCGCACAGTTTCCCGAACATCAACGCCCAGCAGCAGATCAGCAAATGGCGCGCCTCGGGTTACCCGGAAGCCGGTCTCGCCCAGGTGCTGCTGTATCGCACCCAGGACACCTACGACCAGCACCTGGATGAAGTGGAAAGCATCTGCAAGGCGGCGCTGAACACCACCGATATCTGCTACGTCGAGCTGGCCACGGTCTACCAGAAAAAAGCCGAGCCGGAAAAACAGGCCGACCTGCTCAAGCAGATGGAAGCCGGCTACAGCCGCGGCACCGTCACCGCCCAACGGGTCGACAGCGTGGCTCGTGTACTGGGTGATGCAAGCCTGGGCAAGACCGACGAAAAAACCGCCCAGGCCCTGCTGGAAAAAATCGCCCCCGGCTACCCGGCCTCCTGGGTCAGCCTGGCGCAACTGCTCTACGACTTCCCGGAACTGGGCGACGTCGACCAGATGATGAAGTACCTCGACAACGGCCGCGCCGCCGACCAGCCCCGCGCCGAACTGTTGCTGGGCAAGCTCTACTACGAAGGCAAGTGGGTCCCGGCTGACGCCAAGGCCGCCGAAGAACACTTCCAGAAAGCCGTCGGCCGCGAAGTCGCCGCCGACTACTACCTCGGCCAGATCTACCGCCGTGGCTACCTGGGCAAGGTCTATTCGCAAAAGGCCCTGGACCATCTGTTGACCGCTGCGCGCAACGGCCAGAACAGCGCCGACTTCGCGATTGCCCAGCTGTTTTCCCAAGGCAAGGGCACCAAGCCCGACCCGCTTAACGCCTATGTCTTCAGCCAGTTGGCCAAGGCCCAGGACACGCCGGAAGCCAACGACCTGGCGACCCAGCTCGAAGCGCCGCTGACCCCGGAACAACGCGCCGAAGGCCAACGCCTGGTGCAACAGGAGCTGGCCGTGCGCGGCACCCTGGCCCAAAGCACGCTGCAATTGCACGCCCTGCAAGAAGAAGACGGCGAGGAATCCCTATGAAGCTCAACCCATTCGTCAAGGCCGGTATCGGCCTGACCTTCGCCCTGCTGTGGTCGTGCCCGACCCTGGCGGCGCTGACCGAAGCCAAGAACTTCGGCCTGGAAGTCAAAGTCACCGGCCAGTCCGAAGATGACCGCGACCTGGGCACCCAGAAAGGCGGCGACGTCAACGGCATCGGCCTTGACCTGCGCCCGTGGATCTACGGTGAAAGCGGCAACTGGAGCGCCTACGCCATGGGCCAGGCCGTGACCTCCAGCGACATCATCGAGACCGACACCCTGCAACAGTCCTCGGATGACGCCACTCAACAGACCAGCAATGACGACCGCAAGAGCAAGAAGAACTACCTGGCGATGCGCGAGTTCTGGGTCGCCTATGGCGGCTTCACGCCCTACCCCGGCGAGATCCTCAAGCTTGGTCGCCAACGCCTGCGCAATGACGACGGCCAATGGCGCGACACCAATATCGAAGCGCTGAACTGGACCTTCGACACCACCTTGCTCAAGGCCAATGTCGGCGTCGCCGAGCGCTTCAGCGAATACCGCACCGACCTCAAGGAACTGTCGCCCAAGGACAAGGACCGTCAGCACCTGTACGCCGACGCCGCCTACCAGTGGACGCCAGGCCAGTGGATCGGCCTGCGCGCGCACCACACCCATGATGACGGCAAGCTCGACTACCCGGAACCGGGCGTGGCCTCCGACTCGCTGGACAAGCGCGAGAACGGCGACCTGACCTGGCTCGGCATCGAAGCCAACAGCGACGCCTACAACTGGCGCAACACCAACACCGTCAACTACTGGGCGAGCGTCACCGGCATGCAGGGCGACCGCGACACGGTCAACGCCTTGAACGCCGACGGCACCCGCCCGGCCAACGCCAAGCGCAGCGATGACGTGAATGGCTGGGCCACCGATTTGGGTGTACGCCTGCGCCTCGACCCGCAGTGGCAAGTGGGCGCCGCCTACTCCCGCGCCAGTGCCGAATACGAGCAGAACGGCCTGCAAAGCAACCGTTCGAACTGGACCGGTACCCAGTCCCGCGTCCATCGCTTCGGCGAAGCGTTTCGCGGCGAGATGAACAACATGCAGTCCATGAGCCTGTTCGGGTCCTGGCAGCTGCGCGAGGACTATGACGCAAGCCTTGTGTACCACAAGTTCTGGCGCGTAGACGGCAACAAGCCGGTGGGCAGCAACGGCATCGATGCCGTGCAGAACAACACCGATGACGTGACCGGCGCGATCCTGTCCAGCACGTCCCTGCCGCTTGAAGACGGCAAGAAAGATCTCGGCCAGGAGATGGACCTGGTGGTCACCAAGTACTTCAAGAAAGGCCTGCTGCCGGCCGGGCTCAGCCAGTCGATCGACGAGCCGTCGGCCCTGGTGCGCTTCCGTGCAGGCGTGTTCAAGCCGGGCGACGCCTATGGCAGCCAGGTCGACTCGTACATGCATCGCGCCTTTGTCGACGTGATCTGGAAGTTCTGATGGGAGCCTGCGCAATGAAGTCTCAAAGCCTGCTCGTCGCGGCCATGCTGTTGGCCAGCGCCTCGGCCTTCGCCGACAAAGCGCCGACCATCGCCAAAGAGCTGCAACAGGCCAAGACCTACACCATCTCCAGCCCGCCGACCGAGCCGCTGGAGATGGCCAAGCCTGCGCTGCCGGACGTGTCCGGCTACACCGCGGCCAATATCGCGAAAAAGATCGTGCGTACCAAGCCAGGCAAAATCAGCATCCGCCGGATGATGCAGGAAGACGCCCTGAAGGACTTCATCGGCGGCGACAACAAGATGGCCGAATGGGTAGTGCGCCAGCACGGCATTCCCCAGGCGATCTTTGTCGACGACGGCTACATGAACCTCAAGGACCTGCTGAAGAAAGTGCCCAAGCAGTACTTCAGCGAAACCTCGCCGGGGGTGTTCCTGGCCAAGTTGCCGATCGTGGTGGGCCGTAAAGGCATCCTCGAAATCGACAAGCAGACTCAAGAGCTGCGCCTGTCCCAGGAAGCCGGTTCGTTCCTGATCAACGACGGCCAACTGTTTGTGCGTGACACCAGAATCACCGGCTGGCGCGAGAAGACCAACGGCCCGGCGACCTTCCAGTCGCCCAAGGAATTCCGCCCGTTCCTGCTGGCCTGGGGCGGCACCGAGACCTACATCGCCAACAGCAAGATGGCCAGTTTCGGCTACGCCAACAGTAAGTCGTATGGCGTGAGTATTTCCCAGTACACGCCGAACATGGCCAAGGTGCTCAAGCGCCCCGAGCCGACGGGCTGGATCGTCGACTCCGAGTTCTCGGACATGTGGTACGGCTTCTACTGCTACGAAACCACCGGCTTTGTGCTCAAGGGCAATACCTACAAAGACAACATCGTCTACGGCATTGACCCCCACGACCGTTCACACGGCCTGATCATCACCGACAACACCGTCTACGGCACGAAGAAGAAGCACGGCATCATCATTTCCCGGGAAGTGAACGACAGCTTCATCTTCAACAACCGCAGCTTCGACAACAAGCTCTCGGGCCTGGTGATCGACCGTAACAGCGTCAACAACCTGATCGCCGACAACGAGATCTACCGCAACCACACCGACGGCATCACCCTCTATGAGAGCGGCGATAACCTGCTGTGGGGCAACAAGGTGATCAGCAACCGTCGCCACGGCATCCGCGTGCGTAACAGCGTGAACATTCGCCTGTACGAGAACATTGCCATGGCCAACGGGCTGACCGGCGTGTACGGCCACATCAAGGATTTGACCGACACCGACCGCGACATCGCCCTCGACCCGTTCGACACCAAGGTCTCGCTGATCGTGGTCGGCGGTGAACTGGCCGCCAACGGCAGCGGGCCGCTGTCCATCGACTCGCCGCTGAGCGTCGAGCTGTACCGCGTATCGATGCTTGCGCCGACCAAATCCAGTGGCATCAGCTTCTCGGGCGTTCTTGGCGATCGCCAGGAAGAGATCCTCGACTTGCTGGTACGCCAGAAGAAAGCCGTGCTGATCGACCCTGTCGAACGCCAGACCGAAATGCAGGACTGAGGATGACCTTTATGCACCCACACATGATCAAACTGCTCAGCCTTTCGGGTTTGACCCTCGGCCTGCTCGCGGCCAGCCAGGGCGTGCGCGCCGACGAAATCAAGGCGCCAACCTTCACCGCCGAACCGTGCTGCAGCCTGTGCCCGGCCGCCCACGACGCGAAGAACTACACCACGCGCTACCAGCAGAACTTCACCACCCTGGTGCAAGCCCAGGGCGATTGGCTGTTCCGGACCCAGGAAGACCTGCGCACCGAATTCGACACCAGCCCCGCCGGCTACAAACGCATGCAGCAGCTGCACGATGCGTTCAAGAGCAAGGGCGTGGAACTGGTGGTGGTCTACCAGCCAACCCGTGGCTTGGTGAACCGCAACAAGCTCAACCCTGAAGAAAAAGCCAGGTTCGATTTCGACAAGGCCCTGGGCAATTACAAGACCATGCTCGGGCGCTTCGCCAAGATGGGCTACGTCGTACCGGACCTGTCGCCGCTGACCAACGAGCAACTGCCGGACGAGTTACCGGCCCACGATTTCTACTTCCGCGGTGACCAACACTGGACGCCATACGGCGCCCAGCGCACCGCCAAAATCGTCGGCGCCAAAGTGCGGGCGATGCCTGAGTTTGCCGGCATCCCGCAACGTGAGTTCGAGACCAAACGCTCCGGGCGCATGGGCAAGACCGGCACCCTGCACAACATGGCCGGGCAACTGTGCGGCACCAGCTACGCGATCCAGTACATGGACCAGTTCACCACCGAGCCCAAGGGCGAAGCGGCGGACGGCGACCTGTTCGGTGATTCCGGCAACCCGCAGATCACCCTCGTGGGTACCAGCCACAGTGGCAAGAACTACAATTTCGCCGGCTTCCTGGAACAGGAAATCGGTGCCGACATCCTTAACGTCGCCTTCCCCGGTGGTGGCCTGGAAGGCTCGATGATCCAGTACCTGGGCAGCGAAGAATTCCAGAAGACCCCGCCGAAGATCCTGATCTGGGAATTCTCGCCGCTGTATCGCCTGGACCAGGAGACCATCTACCGCCAGATGATGTCGCTGCTGGACAACGGCTGTGAAGGCAAGACCGCCCAGATGAGCGCCAGCACCACGCTGAAACCCGGCAAGAACGAATTGCTGGTGAACAGTTCGAACAAAGACCTGCGCAACAGCAGTCACCAGGTCGACATCCGCTTCGCCGACCCATCGGTGAAAACCCTGCAAGCCACCCTCTGGTACATGAACGGGCGCCACGAGGACATCAAGATCGAGAAACCCGAAACATCCGATACAGACGGGCGTTTCGCCTTTGAACTGCGCACCGATGAAGACTGGGCCACGCAAAACCTGCTGGCCGTGGAAGTGCAGGGCCCTGAAGCGGGCCAGGCCGCGCAGAAAGTCGAAGCGAAAATTTGCACACGCAACGTATTCCCCGCCGGTGGTCAACAGACTGCTTCAACGGGGCAATGAGGTTACTTATGCAGAAGTTATTGATTCCAACGCTGCTGGGCCTGGCGATGTTTGCCGGCCAAGTCAACGCCGCCGCACCACTGCGTCCGCCCCAGGGTTATTTCGCCCCGGTGGAAGCATTCAAGACCGGCGACTTCAAGAATGACTGCGACACCATGCCCGCGCCATACACCGGCTCGCTGCAATTTCGCAGCAAGTACGAAGGTTCGGACAAGGCTCGTTCCACCCTGAATGTGCAGTCCGAAAAAGCTTTTCGCGACAGCACCGCCGACATCACCAAGCTGGAAAAAGACACCAGCAAGCGCGTGATGCAATTCATGCGTGACGGCAGGCCGGAGCAGTTGGAATGCACGCTGAACTGGCTCACGAGCTGGGCCAAGGCCGATGCATTGATGTCCAAAGACTTCAACCACACCGGCAAGTCCATGCGCAAATGGGCACTGGGCAGCATGGCGTCGGCCTATGTGCGCCTGAAGTTCTCCGACTCTCATCCGCTGGCCAACCACCAGCAGGAGTCGCAGTTGATCGAAGCCTGGTTCAGCAAAATGGCCGACCAGGTGGTGAGCGACTGGGACAACCTGCCGCTGGATAAAACCAACAACCACTCCTACTGGGCTGCCTGGTCGGTGATGGCGACCTCCGTCGCCGTGAACCGCCGCGACCTGTTTGACTGGGCCGTGAAGGAATACAAGGTCGGCGCCAACCAGGTGGATGCCCAAGGCTTCCTGCCCAACGAATTGAAGCGTCAGCAACGGGCCCTTTCGTACCACAACTACGCCCTGCCGCCGCTGGCGATGATCGCCAGTTTTGCCCTGGTGAACGGTGTGGACCTGCGCCAGGAAAACAACGGCGCGTTGAAACGCCTGGGTGACAAGGTGCTGGCCGGGGTGAAAGACCCGGAGATCTTCGAGCAGAAGAACGGCAAGGAACAGGACATGAAGGACCTCAAGGAAGACATGAAATTTGCCTGGCTTGAGCCCTTCTGCACCCTCTACACCTGCGCCCCGGATGTGATCGAGCGCAAGCACGGGATGCAGCCGTTCAAGACGTTCCGCCTGGGGGGTGACCTGACCAAGGTCTACGACCCGGCGCATGAGAAAGGCAACAAAGGCAGCTGACGAAACGCACTTCAAATGTGGGAGCGGGCTTGCTCGCGAAGGCGGTGTATCAGTCGCCCTCTGTGTTGAATGACACACCGCATTCGCGAGCAAGCCCGCTCCCACATTTTGAGCCGGTTTCGTCAGTGGGAATGTAATACCGCCCCTCTCCGTTTTCGGTGGGGGGTTTGGGGGGGCCGTTGGCCCTTGACTGTTGGTTAAACATGGAGAGATCGGGATGGTTTTCTCGTCCAATGTGTTCCTGTTCCTGTTCTTGCCGATCTTCCTCGGCTTGTACTACCTGAGCGGGCAACGCTATCGCAATCTGCTGCTGCTGGTTGCCAGTTATGTGTTCTACGCCTGGTGGCGAGTGGACTTCCTGGCGCTGTTCGCCGCCGTGACGCTGTGGAACTACTGGATCGGCCTCAAGGTCGGTGCGGCAGGCGTGCGCACCAGGCCGGCCCAGCGCTGGCTGCTGCTGGGCGTGGCGGTCGATCTGTGCATCCTCGGCTACTTCAAGTACGCCAACTTCGGTGTCGACAGCATCAACCTGATGATGAAGTCGGCCGGCCTTGAGCCTTTCATCCTGACCCACGTGCTGTTGCCGATCGGGATCTCGTTCTACATCTTCGAGTCCATCAGCTACATCATCGACGTGTACCGCGGCGACACCCCGGCCACCCGCAACCTGATCGACTTTGCGGCGTTCGTGGCGATCTTCCCGCACCTGATTGCCGGCCCGGTGTTGCGCTTTCGCGACCTGGCCGACCAGTTCAACAACCGCACCCACACCCTCGATAAATTCTCCGAGGGCTGCACGCGGTTCATGCAGGGTTTCATCAAGAAGGTGTTTATCGCCGACACCCTGGCGGTGGTCGCCGATCATTGCTTCGCCCTGCAAAACCCCACCACCGGCGATGCCTGGCTCGGCGCACTGGCGTACACCGCGCAGCTGTACTTCGACTTCTCCGGCTACAGCGACATGGCCATCGGCCTGGGCTTGATGATGGGTTTTCGCTTCATGGAAAACTTCAAGCAGCCGTACATCAGCCAGTCGATCACCGAGTTCTGGCGGCGCTGGCACATCAGCCTGTCCACCTGGCTGCGTGACTACCTGTACATCACTCTGGGCGGCAACCGTAAAGGCACGCTGACCACCTACCGCAACCTGTTCCTGACCATGCTCCTCGGTGGCCTGTGGCACGGTGCGAACATCACCTACATCGTGTGGGGCGCCTGGCACGGCATGTGGCTGGCGATTGAAAAAGCCATCGGCCTCAACACCGCACCGCGCAGTTTCAACGTTGTGCGCTGGGCCTTCACCTTCCTGCTGGTGGTGATGGGCTGGGTGATCTTCCGCTCGGAAAACCTGCACGTCGCCGGCCGTATGTACGGCGCGATGTTCAGCTTCGGCGAGTGGTCGCTGTCGGAACTCAACCGCGCCAGCCTCACCGGCCTGCAAGTGGCAACCCTGGTGGTGGCGTACGCAACCCTGGCGTTCTTCGGCCTGCGGGACTTCTACAGCAACCGCCCACCGGAAAAAACCAAGCCTGCGGTGAACACCCAGGCCGATGGCCCGGCGACTGCGCAACCGGGCTTGATCAAGGCCGTACCGGGCGACAACCCGGGCAGCATCCATGAGCCCGGCTACACCGTGGGCACCGAGGCCACCGTGCAACCGGCCTACTGGAGCGCCACCTGGCCACGCTACGCCATGCGCGCCGCAGTACTGCTGCTGTTCGTGGCGTCGATTCTCAAACTTTCGGCGCAGAGCTTCTCGCCGTTCCTTTACTTCCAGTTCTGAGGGAGCCGACCATGACCCGTTCATTACGCGTCCTCTACATCGCCTTGTTCCTCGCCGTGCTGCTGGCGTTGGGCGCCTGGTCGATGCGCAGTTTCCTGGGCTTCAGCACCAACGCCGACGCCACCGTGCTCAACGGCCGCTGGACCAAGGCCGTCGAGACCCACTACGACGACCAGTTCCCGATCAAGCGCCTGGGCACCAACCTCTGGGCAGCGCTGGACTACAAGCTGTTCAACGAAGGCCGCCCTGGCGTGGTGATTGGCCGCGACCACTGGTTGTACAGCGACGAGGAATTCAACCCGATCGTCAACGAAGACCAGAACCTGCAAGGCAACTACGCCTTGGTGGAAGGCGTGCGCCAGAAGCTCAAGGCCCAGGGTATCCAACTGGTGATGGCGATCGTGCCAGCCAAGGTGCGGCTGTACCCGGAACACGTGGGTGAAGTGCAGCCGGCGAGCATCCGCGCCGGTCTGTACCAGGACTTCCATGCCCGCATGGCCGCCGACAAGATCGTCGCCCCCGACCTGATGGGCCCGCTGCAACAGGCCAAACTGCACGGCCAGCAAGTGTTCCTGCGCACCGACACCCACTGGACCCCGGACGGCGCTGAAGTGGCGGCCAAAGAATTGGCCAAGACAATTGCCAACAAAACGCCCCTGAGCGGCGAGCCTCAACGCTTTGTCACCGAAGCCGAGAAGACCGAGCCACACAAGGGCGACCTGCGCCTGTTCCTGCCGCTGGACCCGCTGTTCGAAAACCTGATGCCGCCCAAGGAGCCACTGCAAAAACGCGTGACGCACCTGGCTGAAACCAAGGGCGACGATGCGCTGTTCACCGACAGTGAAACCCCGGTGGCACTGGTGGGCACCAGCTACAGCGCCAACCCGAACTGGAACTTTGTCGGCGCGCTGAAGCAAGCCCTGGGCAGCGACGTCATCAACTACTCCGAAGACGGCCACGGCCCGATCCTGCCGATGCTCAGCTACCTGAAAAGCGACGACTTCAAGAACAGCCCGCCACAGGTGCTGATCTGGGAGTTTCCCGAGCGTTATCTGCCTGTGAACAACGAAATCGGCGATGCCGACCCGCAGTGGGTTGCGCAGCTCAAACAAGCCGGTATGCGCCAACAGAACATGGCTATCAACACCCCCACCGTTAAAAACATGAACTCCGAGACGCCCGACCGGGCGCAAAACTGAAAGAGAGGTAACTCACATGACTTTCACTACTAACCTCGCAAAAACTTTTGCCCTCGTCGCCGGCATGAGCGTTGTTTCGATGTCCGCCTTCGCCGGTGGCGACGCCGCCCTCTACGGTCCCGTCGCGCCAAAAGGCTCGAGCTTTGTGCGGGTGTACAACGCCAGCAACCAGGAAGTCAGCGCCACCGTCGGCAGCACCAACCTCAACGAGGTTGCACCGCTGGCCAGCAGTGACTTCAGCTTCATGCCGGGCGGTGACTACAGCGCCAAGGTCGGCAGCCAGACCCTGCCGGTCAAGCTCGCCGCCGACCACTACTACACCCTGGTCAGCAGCGGCAGCGGCCAACCGCAACTGATCGAAGAACCGCCGTTCAAGAACAAGCAGAAATCCCTGGTGCGCGTGCAGAACCTCAGTGACAAGTCGCTGACCCTGAAAACCGCCGATGGCAAGACCGACGTGGTCCAGGCCGTGGCCGCCAAGGGCCGTGGCGAGCGCGAGATCAACCCGGTGAAGGTCAGCCTGGCGCTGTATGAAGGCGATAAAAAAGTCGGCGACGTGAAGCCGGTAGCTCTGGAACGCGGTGAGGCCGCAGTGCTGTACGTCACCGGCACCGGCGCCAACCTGTCGCCAGTGTGGGTGAAACGCCCTGTGTCGACCCGCTGATTAGATTTTCAGATTGACGCTGCCCCTTGTGGGAGCTGGCTTGCCTGCGATGCGGACAACTCGGTGTATCAGGTACACCGAGGTGATGCCATCGCGGGCAAGCCCGGCTCCCACAGGCTCTAACCAAATTTGATTCAAGGAGAAACACCATGATCCCAGTAATCCTTTCCGGTGGTAGCGGCTCACGTCTTTGGCCGCTTTCGCGTAAACAGTTTCCCAAGCAGTTCCTGGCCCTGACCGGCGAGCACACCTTGTTCCAGCAAACCCTGGAGCGCCTGGTGTTCGACGGCATGGACGCGCCCATCGTGGTGTGCAACAAGGACCACCGCTTTATCGTCAACGAGCAACTGGCTGCCCGCAAACTGGAAACCCAGCGCATCCTGATGGAGCCGTTCGGCCGCAATACCGCGCCGGCCGTGGCCCTGACGGCGATGATGCTGGTCAACGAAGGCCGCGACGAACTGATGCTGGTGCTGCCCGCCGACCACGTGCTGGATGACCAGAAAGCCCTGCAACGCGCCCTGGCCCTGGCCACTGTGGCGGCTGAGCGTGGCGAAATGGTGCTGTTCGGTGTGCCGGCCACCCGTCCGGAGACCGGCTACGGCTATATCAAGTCGACCAACGATTCGCTGCTGCCCGAAGGCGTCAGCCGCGTGCAACAGTTCGTGGAAAAACCCGATGAAAAACGCGCCGGCGAATTCGTCAAGAGCGGTGGTTATTTCTGGAACAGCGGCATGTTCCTGTTCCGTGCCAGCCGCTTCCTCGAAGAGCTGAAAAAACACGATCCGGACATCTACGACACCTGCCTGCTGACCCTGGAACGCAGCAACCAAACCGCCGACACCATCGACATCGACGAATCCACCTTCGCCTGCTGCCCGGACAACTCCATCGACTACGCCGTGATGGAAAAAACCCAACTGGCCTGCGTGGTGCCATTGACTGCCGGCTGGAGCGACGTGGGTTGCTGGGCATCGCTGTGGGACGTGAATGAAAAAGACGCCAACGGTAACGTCAGCAAGGGCGACGTGGTGATCCAGGACAGCAAGAACTGCATGATCCACGGCAACGGCAAGCTGGTGTCGGTGATTGGCCTGGAAAACATCGTGGTGGTGGAAACCAAGGACGCGATGATGATTGCCCACAAGGACAAGGTCCAGGGCGTCAAGCAGATGGTCAACACCCTCAACGAGCAGGGCCGCAGCGAAACCCAGAACCACTGCGAGGTGTACCGTCCATGGGGCTCGTACGACTCGGTGGATATGGGCGGGCGCTTCCAGGTCAAGCACATCTCGGTGAAACCGGGCGCGTGCCTGTCGTTGCAGATGCACCACCACCGCGCCGAACACTGGATCGTGGTCAGCGGCACCGCCGAAGTCACCTGTGACGAGAACGTGTTCCTGCTCACCGAAAACCAGTCCACCTACATCCCGATTGCCTCGGTGCACCGTTTGCGTAACCCGGGCAAGATTCCATTGGAGATTATCGAGGTGCAGTCCGGCAGCTACCTGGGTGAAGACGATATCGAACGCTTTGAAGATATCTACGGTCGATCCACGCCAATCGAGCGTGGCGTTTCGGTGAAAACCATCGCGCAGTAAACAGAGCAGCACAACAAGCCCCCGCCCCACCGACTGCGTCCCCTATCCGCAGCCGGTGGGCCGGGGGCTTTTTCTTTGGGGCCGGGGAACCCGAAGATGGTCAACTCCACCTACGCTTGGTTAGGATGCCCGTTCCGTTTTCGAGGTTGTTGCCATGTTCTTTGGTGTCTTGCTGATTATCACCTGGCTGATCCTCTTGCTGCGCTACCCCGCCAGGGCGTTGCCGGTTTCCCTCGCGGCCGCCGTCGGCCTGGGCCTGGTGGCGGTATGGGTGGTGTGGCTGGACAACCGCGAGGCCCAGCAATTGGCACGCCTGGAACTGCGTACCGTCTACGCGCCGAAAGAATGCCCCGCAGACCGCCCGCTCAAGCTCACCTTGAACAACGGCAACAACGTACCGCTGACCGAACTGCGTTGGCGCATCGCCGCGTATGCGCCGGGCGATACGGTCAACCTGGCAGACAACGTGTACGCTGCCCCGCGCTATCGCGGCCCCGGCGAACTGCAGGCCGGCGCCACCTGGGAAGACTGCCTGCCAGTGCCGCCGCTGCGCCCCGGCTACCGCCCGCAAACCCTGGAATTTCGTGCCGAGCATTTGCAAGGCAGCTTCTCTGACTGATAACGACAAAGGACTGATCCATGCCCAACGTACTGATCACCGGGTGCTCCAGTGGCATTGGCCGTGCCCTGGCGGACGCCTTCAAGCAAGCCGGCTTTGACGTGTGGGCCAGCGCCCGGCGCAGCGAGGATGTGGCGGCACTTGCCAGCGCCGGCTTTAACGCGGTGCAACTGGACGTCAACGACAGCGCTGCACTGGCGCAGTTGGCCGGGCAGGTCGGCGAGCTGGATGTGCTGATCAACAACGCCGGCTATGGCGCCATGGGCCCGTTGCTCGACGGCGGCACCCAGGCGATGCAGCAGCAATTCGAGACCAACGTATTCTCAGTGGTCGGCGTGACTCAGGCGCTGTTCCCGGCCCTGCGTCGCCGTAAAGGGTTGGTGGTGAATATCGGCAGCGTGTCCGGCGTGTTGGTCACACCGTTCGCCGGTGCGTATTGCGCCTCGAAAGCCGCAGTGCATGCCTTGAGTGATGCGTTGCGCATGGAGCTCGCACCGTTTGACGTGCGGGTGATGGAAGTGCAGCCAGGCGCCATCGATACAAGTTTTGCAAAAAACGCCGGCACCCAGGCCGAACTGTTGATCAATGAAAAGTCGCCCTGGTGGCCACTGCGCGAAAGCATCCGCGCCCGGGCCAAGGCCTCCCAGGATCGGCCTACGCCCGCCAGCCAGTTTGCGGCAGACGTGCTCAAGGCCGTGCAACAGGGCACGCCGCCGCGCCTGTTGCGCTCGGGTAATGGTTGCCGGGCACTGCCGTGGATGGCGGCGCTGTTGCCCAAGGGCTTGCTGGAGACTGTCTTGAAAAAACGCTTTGGCCTGAGCGGCCAGCTCTAAGAGCCCCCGCCTCCCCGTGGCGAGGGAGCTTGCTCCCGCTGGGCTGCGCAGCAGCCCCAAAACCACCCATCCAAGTTTCCTGAAAGAATGCGCTGACCTTTTCAGGGGTGCTTCGCCCCCCAGCGGGAGCAAGCTCCCTCGCCACACGGTTTCTCGGCTGATCAGCCTTTCATGAAATCAATGAAGGCCCGCACTTTCAGGGGCAAATGCCGGGTATCCGGGTACAACGCATACACCCCCTGCGGCGCAAATCGATACCCCGGCAGCAACCGCACCAAACGCCCCGCATCCAGGTCTTCCTGCACCAGCCACTGGGGCAGGATCGCCACGCCATGCCCGCGCACCGAAAACGCCTGGAGAATCGCGGCACTGTCGGCAACCAGTGAAGCCTTGCCGGGGCCTGGACGGTACAGGTGCTCATGGCCGGCCGGGTCGAGCACCGTCAACTCCGTGAGCCGCCCGTGCCCCAGCTTGGGCAGTTGCTCCAGTTCTTCCAGTGTAGCGACCCCGGCAAACCCCGGTGCAGCCACGGCGAGGATTTCGTAGCTCGACAGCTGCACCGCCCGATGATTGGAGTCGAGCATCCGCCCCAATCGAATAGCTACATCGAAGCGCTCGGAGATCAGGTCGGCGTGGCTGGAGGAGGTGGATAACTGGATGTTCAATTCCGGGTGCAGGCCGCGAAAGGTTTCCACTGCCGGCACCACCACCGCCAATCCGTATTCGACGGTGGTGGTGATCCGCAATGTGCCCTTGAGCTGGCTGTGCTCCGAACGGGCCTCTTCCACCGCCAGGCGCGCTTCTTCCAGCATGCGCGTGCAGCGCAGGTAAAAGCGTTCGCCCGCATCGGTCAGTGCCAGTTGCCGAGTACTGCGGGTCAGCAGGGTCACGCCCAGCTCGGCTTCCAGGCGCTTGAGGTTGAAGCTCACCACCGCTCGCGTCTGCCCGAGGACATCCGCGGCTGCCGTCAACGAACCGGCCTCGACCACGGCCTTGAAGGTGTCGAAACGATCCAGGCTGACCATATGCCACGCGCTCCTTTGTCAAAATATTTTTGACAAACTAACAGTCAAACCGCTGTTTCCCAAGTGCCCGCACCCGCCTACCCTGCCGCCATCCACAGCAGGAACCGCGCAATGACCTACCGCTCGAAAGTTACCTGGATCTTTCTACTGGGCTTCGCCCTCGACCTGGTGAACATGTTTGTCGCCACCATCGCTTACCCGGACATCGCCCGCGAGTTGCACGCCTCGGTCACGCAACTGGCATGGATCGGCAACGCCTACATGCTCGGCCTGACCGTGGTGATTCCCCTGAGCGTTTGGCTGGCGGCGCTGCTGGGTGAGCGCCGGTTGATTGCCGTCAGCCTGTTGCTGTTCGGCGTAGCCTCGGTGCTGGTGGGCCAGGCCGCCTCGATTGAAGCGCTGATCGGCTGGCGCCTGTTGCAGGGCTTGGGTGGCGGCTTGTTGATTCCGGTGGGGCAAGCCTTGGCCTATCGGCATTTTCCGCCGGCAGAACGCAGCCAACTGACAGCCAGGGTCATGCTGGTGGCGCTGCTGATTCCGGCGTTGTCGCCAGCATTGGGCGGCCTGGTGGTGGACAGCGTGTCGTGGCGCTGGATCTTTTTCGCCAACCTGCCGCTGGCGCTGATCACCGTGATGCTGACCTTGCGCTGGCTGGTGGCAGACACGCCCGCGTCCACACGCCCGGCGCTGGAGCTCGGTCACGTATTGGGCCAGGCTCGCCGCCCGATGCTGCGGGTCGCGATGCTGGTTTACCTGTTCATCCCGGGGGTGTTTATCGGCACCAGCCTGGTGGCGATTCTTTATCTGCACGGCCTCGGCTTTACCGCCAGCCACATCGGCGCGCTGATGCTGCCGTGGGCGCTGGCCTCGGGGCTGGCGATTGCCTTGAGCAAAAAACTGTTCAATCGCTGCGGGCCGAGGCCGCTGCTGCTGGCGGGCATGCTGCTGCAAGCCCTCGGCATCCTGTTGCTGATCGAGCCGCACCCGGTTGTCGTGGTGCTCGCCTACCTCCTGATGGGCCTGGGTGGCAGCCTGTGCAGCAGCACCGCGCAAACCCTCGCCTTTCTCGACATTCCGGCCGAGCGCATGGGGCATGCCAGCGCCTTGTGGAACATCAATCGGCAATTGAGTTTTTGCCTCGGTGCCGCCGTGCTCAGTGGGGTGCTGGCTGCGCTGGACTCGTTCACCGTCACCTTCGCGATTGCCGCGGCGTTGACCCTGTTTCCGTTATTTGCCGTACTGTGCCTGGATGCGTCCAAGGTACGGACACTGCTTCACCCTGCCAGCGAGCCCACACGATGATTGACTACCGCGATTTTTTTGATGAAGTGATCCAGGCCCATGTCGAGATCGAGCAATGGTTTGCCGGCACAGCCCCCGAGGGAACACTGGAGGTTTTGCTGAGGCGTTTTTCGCCGGACTTTTCCATGATCACCCCGGCGGGCAAACAACTGGATTTTGCACTGCTCAACCAGCTGTTCAGCCAGGCTGGCGGCAAGCGGCCCGGGTTCAAGATCAGCCTCAGCGAGTTTGCCGGGATTGACCGACATGCCCGTGGCGCGACGGTGAGTTATCGCGAGCAGCAGGTGGATGGCAGCGGTGCCCAAACCGATCGGCGATCGACCGTGGTGTTTGAAAAGCAGGCCAGTGGCGCCCTGCTGTGGCGCCACTTGCACGAGACGTTTCTACAGTCCTGACACGGTCAAAATGTGGGAGCGGGCTTGCTCGCGAATGCGGTGGATCAGTCGATATTTTCGTTGACTGACAAACTGCCTTCGCGAGCAAGCCCGCTCCCACATTCAGTTCTGTGTTTGGTTGACGATCACGGTGCAGGTGATCCCCGCCGCCAACAGCACACCTTCCGGCACTTCATCGATATGAATCCGCACCGGCACCCGCTGGGCCAGGCGCACCCAGTTGAACGTCGGGTTCACATCGGCGATCAACTCGCGGCTCTCCGGGTTGTCCCGGTCGTAGATGCCGCGCGAAATGCTTTCCACGTGGCCCTTGAGGGTTTCGCCGCTCATCAACTGCATGTCGGCCTTGTCCCCGACTTTGACGTGGGGCAGCTTGGTTTCTTCAAAGAAGCCGTACACCCAGAACGAGTTCATATCCACCACCGCCATCTTCGCCTCGCCAATACGCGCGTAGTCGCCACGGTGCACGTTGAGGTTGGTGACGTAGCCGTCGACCGCCGCCACCACCTGGGTGCGCTTGAGGTTCAGTTGCGCCGCTTCAAGCTGGGCCAGGGCATGTTGGTAGTCGGCCAGGGCCGAGTCGGCGATGTTACTGGCGTCGTCGCGGTTTTCCTTGGAGATCACCAGGGCGTCGAGGTCGGCGCGGCGGTGGGCGTTGACCCTGCGCATCTCCCAGGTGGCCTTGCGGGACGCCACCAGGGATTGCGCCTGCTTGACCGCAATCTGGTAATGCTCGGGGTCGATCTGCATCAGCAGGTCGCCCTTTTTCACCAACTGGTTGTCACGCACCGGAACGTTGACCACTTCGCCGGTGACGTCGGCGGCGACGTTGATGATGTCGGCGCGCACCCGGCCATCGCGGGTCCAGGGAGTTTCCATGTAGTGCACCCACAACGTGCGGCCAATCCAGATCGCCAGGGCCAGTACCAGCAAGGTCGCGAGCAGGCTGAAAAACTTTTTCATCGGGGCATTCTCAACGGTAGACGGTCAGCGCCAGGGCGCCGAACAAGCAAGCGAACAGGCTCAGGCGCAGCAGCGCCGGGTGCCAGAAAAAACGGTACAGGTCAAAGCCGGCCAGAAACCGGTCAAGGGCCCAGGCCAGGCCCGCCGCGATCAGAAACATCAGGGTCATGGTAGGCATGTAGACGCCGTGGAAGGCGATTTCACGAGGCATGGGCGGGTCCTTCGGACTTGAGGGCAGCCAGGGGTGATTGCGGGTCCAGCAATGAGGTGCGGATAAAGTGCAGGTAGCTTTTCACCCGGCGCAGGGCCGAGGTGTCGAAGTGCGGGGCGAAGGGTTCGTCGGTGGCCTGCACCCGGCTGATGGCGTGGTCCACGGCGACCAGGCTGCGCTCCAGGTTGCTGGCGCTGGGTTGCAGGAACAGCCGCACCAGCGAGCGGCCCATCACCCGGATCGCCTGGCGCCACGGCTGGGACTCGGCATACGCCGGGTGCACCGGCAGGATCGCCTGTTCCTTGCGCAATTCGATGATTGAGTGGCCGACTTCCAGCACCACGAACATCCAGCGCAGCAGGTTGCGTTGCACCTGGGGTTGCCCGGCGGCAAAGCCGTAGGCCTGGTGCAGCAGGTCGCGGGTGCGGCTTTCGAAACCCGACGCCAGGCCCTTGAGTTTACCGCTGATGGCGAACACCACTTGCTCGCGCAAGTCCTGCTCCAGCCGACGCCACAACCAGCGGCTGTTGGGCGGCAGGATGATCGCGCCCGCCGCCGCACACACCAGCATGCCGATGACCATGGCGATGTAGTCGTTGATGAAGGTATAGGGGTTGTAGATCGTGAGGTTGTCCGGCACCGAGCCAGTGCTGAAGAAGATCAGCAACCCGACGCCGACTCCCGCGTACTGCGGGCGCGAAGCCAGGAATGAACCGAAGATGATCACCGGCGCGAGCATCACGCACAGCAACGGGAAACCGTCGATCCAGGGGAACACGAAGAACATTTCGACAAAGCCCACCAGCGCCCCGATCAAGGTGCCGCAAGCCATTTGAAAGGCCATGCGCTTGGGGTTGGGGGTGGCGGCCGACAAACCCACCGTCGCCGCGGCGATCAGGGTCATGGTGGCGCCACTGGGCCAGGCCGTGGCCACCCAGTAACTGCCGAGCACGATCAGGATAAACGAGGCGCGAATCCCCGAGGCGGCGCAGGCCAGCCAGTTGGTTTTGGGGGTGTAGGGTTCGTCCCAGTGTTCGCGCTCGTGGCTGTGATCCGCCAGGGATGCGTGGGTCTGGGCGTAGTTGTGCAAGTCGTCGACGAAGCGGTACAGCAGCTCATAGGCGGTGTGAAAGTCCAACAGTTCGGCGTCGCTGGGGGCGCTTTCCTGGAAGCGGGTGCGCAGGCTGCGCACCTTGGCGGGCAGGCCTTCCTTGTAGGCGTTCAACTGATTGGCCAGGCGCGCCGCATCGGGGCTGGTGAGCGCACGGCCGGAAAAACCGTCGAGCAGTTCCGCCAGGTCTTGCAGGCCCGGCTTGATGGCAGCCACCACGTGATCGGCCTCCTGGCTGCGCAGGCGCTCGAGCAATTGGTGCAAGGCGTTGAAGCGCGTGGTGATGCCCATGAACTCGCTGTTCAAGCGCGTCAGCCGGCCATTGCGCCGACGCATGTGCGGGTCTTCGAACACGGTGATGCTGCGCAGCCCTTCCAGGCCCACGGCTTCGGCGATAAAGCGCACGTTGCTGCGTTCAAAGCCTTCGCGCTCGCTGCGACCGCGCAGGCCGTCGGTGACGAACAGCGCGAACACACCGAAGCGCTGGTACAGGGCGTTGCGCATCGCAGCGCTGGAGGTTTGCGGCAGGATCGCGGCGCTGACCAGCGTGGAGCAGACAATCCCCAACGAGATTTCCAGGACTCGCCACACCGCCGCCATAAACGCGCCGTCGGGATGGGCCAGGGCCGGCAAGCCAACCATCGCCGCGGTGTAGCCGGCCAGCACAAAACCGTAGGCGCGAAAGTTGCGATTGCGGGTCGCGCCAGCAGTGCAGATGCCGACCCAGATCGCCAGCGAACCGAGGAACAGTTCAGTGTTCTGCGCAAACAACGCGATCAGGAACACCATCACCGCCGAGCCCGCCAGGGTGCCCAGGAAGCGGTAGAAACTCTTGGCGAACACCTGGCCGCTTTGCGGCTGCATCACAATAAACACCGTGATCATCGCGGTACGCGGTTGCGGCAATTCCAGGCGCATCGCCAGCCACAGCGTCAGGAAGGCCGCGATCAGCACCTTGAAAATATAGACCCAGGTCACGCCATCACTGCGCGCCCAATCGAAGAAACCACGGCGCCACTCAAGCGAGTGCAACCAGCGCAGCGGTGCAGGCAAGGGAGTCATCGCATCCTACTCAGTGATCAAACACGGCGAGGGCCGCCGGGGTCTTGCTCGGTAAAGTCTGGCTGTCCTGAGGTACATCGCTGCCGGCACCGAGGCCACCGCCCAACGCGGTCACCAGTTCGGCGTGGGCACTCAGGCGTGCGGCCTGGACCTGCTGCTGCACCTGCTGCTGGCGGAACAACAGGCTCTGGGCATTCAGCACGTTGAGGTAGTCGGTGAGGCCGCGCTGGTAGGCGATCATCGCGATGTCATAGGTTTTCTGCGCCGAGGCCACGGATTCGGCGGCGAAGGCTTGCTGCTTGTCCATCGACTCGCGGCGGATCAACTGGTCGCTGATGCCCTTGAGCGCGTTGACCAGGGTCTGGTTGTAGTGCGCGACGGCGATGTCGTAGCCGGCGCTGGCTTCACCCAGTTGCGAGCGCAGGCGGCCACCGTCGAAGATCGGCAGGCTGATGGCCGGGCCGGCGGTGTAGTTGAGTTTCTTGCCGGTCAGGAAACTCAGCATTCCGCCGCCGGTGGCGACGTAGCCGAGGCTGCCCACCAGGTCGACGTTGGGGTAGAAACCGGCGTGGGCCACATCAATGCCACGGGCCTGGGCCGCCACTTGCCAGCGGCTGGCGACCACGTCCGGGCGCTGGCCGAGCAGTTCGGCGGGCAAGCTCGACGGCAGTTTCAGCGGCGCGGCCAGGGACAAGGTGGGCCGCTGCAACTGCGCGCCCGCCCCCGGCCCTTTGCCCGCCAGCGCGGCCAACTGGTTGCGACTCAGGGCGATCTGTTCATCCAGGGCGTCCAGCTGGCGATGGGTTTCCGGCAGCGGCGTCTCAGCCTGGCTGACTTCGAAGTGGGTGCCGATCCCGCCATTCAAACGCTTTTGCGCAAGGTCGAGAATCTGTTGTTGCTGGGCCAGGGTGGCGGCCACGATATCGCGCTGGGCGAAGTGCAACGACAGCTGGATATAGGCGCGCACCACGTTGTTCTGCAATTCGAGCTGCGCCTGGCGCGCTTCGGCGGCGCTCATGTGGGCCATGTCCACGGCGCGCTCGGTGGCGTTGCTTTCGCGGCCCCAGAGGTCGAGGGCATAGCTCAAGCCCAGGGACGCGTTGTTGTCCCAGGTGGTGGAATTGTCCAGCGCGCCCGGGCCGTAGAATTGGTCGCTCGGCCAGTTATGGCGCTTGAGCGTGGCATCACCATTGATCTGCCACGACTCGGCCGACTCGGCGATCCCGGCCATGGCCCGGGCTTCACGCACACGTGCAGCGGCCATGGCCATGCTCGGGCTGCCTTGCACGGCGAGGTCGATCCAGTGGTTGAGTTGCGGGTCGCCGTAGGCTTGCCACCATTGCGCGGTGGGCCAGTGGGCGTCCTGGGCAGCGCTTTTGATCGCCTCGTCGGTGGCCAATGAATTGGCGACGAGTGACTGGCCTTGAGGGGCAATTCCTCCGGTTCCGATGCAGCCGCTGATTGCTAACGATAAGGCCCAAACACTGAGAGTCTTCAGCTCTCTGCTGATGCGACGCGGCACTGCTGCGAATTCCTGAGAGGGTGTTGCGGGGAAGGTGGCGCAATTCTAAGGGGCGGGCCGGATGGCGATAAGGTGGGATTCTTGTGAATCTTTGTTACCGTTCAGGCGATAATCCGTTCGTAGGGATCACTGGATCCTGCAACTTCGTGTCACAATTTGCCATCTCCCCTGAGAGCACCTTAATGGACACCTTGCAAAACATGCGCGCCTTCAGTTGTGTGGCCGAAGCCGGCAGCTTCACCGCCGCCGCCGTGCAACTGGATACCACCACGGCCAACGTCTCGCGCGCGGTCTCCAACCTTGAGGCCCATCTGCAAACCCGTTTGCTCAACCGCACCACCCGCCGCATCGCCCTGACCGAGGCCGGCAAGCGCTATTTGCTGCGTTGCGAGCAGATCCTGGCGTATGTCGAGGAAGCGGAAGCCGAAGCCAGCGACGCCCACGCCCGCCCCGCCGGGCAGTTGAAGGTGCACACCATGACCGGCATCGGCCAGCACTTCGTGATCGATGCGATTGCCCGCTACCGCCGCACCCACCCGGACGTGACCTTTGACCTGACCATGGCCAACCGCGTGCCGGACCTGCTGGATGAGGGTTACGACGTGTCCATCGTGCTCGCCAGCGAGTTGCCGGATTCGGGGTTTGTCTCGCAGCGCCTGGGGATAACTTACAGCATCGCCTGTGCCTCGCCGGCCTACGTCAAGGCCAACGGCTGCGCGCAACGGCCCAGCGACCTGCTCAACCACGCGTGCCTGCGCCTGGTCAGCCCGGTGATTCAGCTGGATAAATGGTCGTTCAATGGCCCGGAAGGCCAGGAAAGTGTGGCGATCAACAGCTCACCGTTCCTGGTGAACTCGGCGGATGCGATGAAGACCGCGATCACCAGCGGCATGGGCGTTGGCCTGTTGCCGGTGTATGCGGCGATTGAAGGGCTGCGCAACGGCACCCTGGTGCGGGTGATGCCCAACTACCGCTCCCAGGAGCTCAACCTGTACGCCATCTACCCGTCGCGCCAATACCTGGATGCGAAGATCAAGACGTGGGTGGAATACCTGCGCAGTTCCCTGCCGGAAATCATGGCCGCGCATCAGGCGGAACTGGCGGCCTATGAGCTAAGTGGCAGTTTGGGCGGGGTACGACTGAGTAACTGAGGGGGGGCGGCCGCTACACCGGCAGCGTAATGCCAAAGGTGTTGCCGCCGCCCTCGCTGCGCACAAACACATCTCCGCCGTGCATCAACGCGATCGCCTTGACGATCGCCAGTCCCAACCCGTGATTCGCCCCACTATTGCTGCGGGACGCGTCCACCCGATAGAACCGCTCGAACAACCGGGGCAGATGCTCGCTGGCAATCTCATCGCCCGGGTTGGTCACCCCGATCGCCACGTGGTCCTCCAGCACTTCGATCTTCACCTCGATCACCTGGCCAGGCGCCGTATGCTGCACCGCATTGCTCAACAGGTTGATCAACGCCCGGCGCAAGTGCGCCTTCTCGATCTGCACCTGGGCATCGCCGGTCACACGCACCTGCACCTGGGCGTCCTCGAGGATAAAGTCCAGGTAATCCAGGGTGGTCGCCACTTCATCCGCCAGCGAACTGGTGATCAGCTTGGTGGCCTTGCTGCCCTGGTCTGCACTGGCCAGGAACAGCATGTCATTGATGATCGAGCGCAGCCGTTCCAGCTCTTCGAGGTTCGATTGCAGCACCTCGAAATAATGCTCGGCCGAACGCCCACGGGTCAGCGCCACCTGGGTCTGGCCGATCAGGTTGGTCAGCGGCGAGCGCAGCTCATGGGCCACATCGGCGTTGAATGACTCCAGGCGCGAATAGGCCTGTTCTACCCGGTCGAGGGTCGAGTTGAAGGAGTTGACGAACTGCTTCAGCTCCGGCGGCAATGGCGACAATTGCAGGCGCCCGGAGAGTTTCGGCGGTGCAAGTTTCTGCGCCTCGTCCGACAGCTTGATCAGCGGCTTGAGACCGATGCGCGCCACCCAGAACCCCAGCAGCGAGGCCAGCAGCACGCCGACAAACGCCAGGCCGATCAGCGCCACCAGCAGTTGATGCTGGGTGGCGCGGAAGTTCTCGGTGTCGACCGCGATCAGGAAACGCAGCGGCGGGCGCTGCTCCTTGGCTGGAAACTGGCTGACCAATACTTTGAACGGGTAGGCATGGCCCGGCAGGCGCAAGTCGCGCTTGCCGGTCGGGCCGGCGGCAAAGGCGCGAATCTGCGCGTCCGGGTTGCCGTATTCGTAGGTCGGGTCGCTGCTCACCACCCAGAAGCGAATGCGCTTGTCTTCCTCTCCCAACAACTTGAGCTTGGCGGTGATCTTCGCCCAATGGTCCGGCGTACCGAAGCGATTGACCGAAGACTCCAGCACGCTGTAGCGCGCATCCAGCTCGGCCCCGGGCAGCAGGCCCAGGCCTTTGTCCACCTGCTGGTACAGCGCGCCGCCGATCAACAGGAAGATCAGCAGCGCCACCAGGGTGAACATGCCGCTCAGGCGCAGGGCGATGGAGTTAGCCGACACTGCGGTTCTCCAGCACGTAACCCATGCCACGGATGGTGTGCAGCAGTTTCTGTTCGAACGGCCCGTCGAGCTTGGCCCGCAGGCGTTTGATCGCTACTTCCACCACATTGGCGTCACTGTCGAAATTGATGTCCCAGACCATTTCCGCAATCGAGGTCTTGGACAGGATTTCACCCTGGCGCCGGGCCAATACGCTGAGCAGCGAGAACTCCTTGGCGGTCAGGTCCAGGCGAACGCCGTTGCGACTGGCCTTGCGGCTGATCAGGTCGATCCACAGGTCGGCGATGGTCACCTGCACCGGCTCATGCCCGCCACTGCGACGGGTCAGGGCTTGCAGGCGCGCCACCAGTTCGAGGAACGAGAACGGCTTGCCGAGGTAATCATCCGCGCCTTCGCGCAGGCCGCGAATACGGTCTTCCACGCGCTCGCGGGCGGTGAGCATGATCACCGGCGTCTGCTTGCGCGCCCGCAGCGCGCGCAATACGCCAAAGCCATCCAGGCCGGGCAGCATCACGTCGAGCACGATGACCGCGTAATCGTTCTCCAGGGCCAGGTGCAACCCTTCGACGCCTTCACGGGCGACGTCGACGGTATAGCCTTGCTCCGTCAGGCCGCGGTGCAGGTAGTCGGCGGTTTTTTCTTCGTCTTCAATAATCAGTACACGCATGAGCCTTTTGTTCCAGGACGGGGCCTCAGCCTCAGTGTGTGATTGCCAGCTGGGGAGCTGGTTTGGGTCTGTGGAAAAACTTCTCGAGGTACAAGTATATGACCGGTGTGGTGAACAGCGTCAGCGCCTGGCTCACCAGCAACCCGCCCACCACCGCGATACCCAGCGGCTGGCGCATTTCCGCGCCGGGGCCGGAGCCCAGCATCAGCGGCACCGCACCCAGCAGGGCGGCCAGGGTGGTCATGATGATCGGCCGGAACCGCGTGACACACGCCTCATAAATCGCTTCCTCGGGCGGCAGGCCGCGTACGCGCTGGGCGTCCAGGGCGAAGTCGATCATCAGGATACCGTTCTTCTTCACGATCCCGATCAGCAGCACCAGGCCGATCAACGCCATGATCGAAAAGTCCTGGCCCATCAGTGACAACATGATCAGCGCCCCCAACCCCGCCGACGGCAAGGTGGAGATGATCGTCAGCGGGTGCACGAAGCTCTCGTACAGCACACCCAGGATAATGTAAACCGCCACCAGTGCCGCGAGGATCAGCCAGGGCTGGCTGGCCAATGAACTCTGGAACGCCTGGGCCGCGCCCTGGAAGTTGCCGATGATGGTAGTCGGCATGCCGATTTCATTCTTCGCCTGGTTGAGCAGGATCACCGCATCGCCCAACGCGACGCCGGGTGCCAGGTTGAACGATAGGTTGGCCGCCGGGAACATGCCGTCATGGCTGATGGACAATGGCCCTACGGTAGGCGGGTCGACCTTGGCCACCGCCGACAGCGGCACCATCTCGTTGGTCAGCGGCGAGCGCAGGTAGAAGTAGTTCAGGCTTTCGGCCTTGCCGCGTTGCTGGGTGTCCAGTTCCAGCACCACCTGGTACTGGTTGATCTCGGTCTGGAATTCGTTGATCTGGCGCTGGCCGAAGGCGTCGTACAGTGCCTGGTCCACATCGGTGGCGGTGAGGCCAAACCGCGCGGCGGCCTGACGGTCGATGCTGATGTGGGTGATGCTGCCGCCCAGCTGCAAGTCGTTGGACAGGTCGCGGAGCGCCGGGTTGGCCCGCAGTTTTTCGGTGAGGCGCTGGGTCCAGGTATTCAGGGTCGGGCCGTCATTGCTCTTGAGCACGTACTGGTACTGGGCGCGACTGGGGCCGGAGCTCAAGTTGATGTCCTGGCCGGCCCGCAGGTACAGGACGATGCCCGGCACTTTCGCCAGTTTCGGGCGGATCCGGTCGATAAACTGGCTGGCCGACACGTCGCGATCCCCGCGATCTTTCAAGGCAATCCAGAACCGGCCGTTGGCGATGGTCTGGTTGCTGCCGGTCACACCCACCGAATGGGAGAACGCTTCCACCGCCGGGTCATCCTTGACGATCTCGGCGATTGCCTTGTGCTTGGCGACCATGTCCGGGAACGACACGTCGGCCGCCGCTTCGCTGGTGCCGAGGACGAAGCCGGTGTCTTGTACCGGAAAGAAACCCTTGGGGATAAACACGTAGCCGACCACGGCCAGGGCCAGGGTCACCATGAAGATCGCGGCCATGGTGCGTTGATGGGCCAGGGCGCGGCGCAGATTGCGCGCATAGCCGGCCAGCAGGCGTTCGCTGAAACCGGGTTTGTCGTGGGCATGATGGGTTGGTGCGCGCATGAACAATGCGGCCAGGGTCGGCGCCAGGGTCAGCGAGACCACCACCGAAATCAGGATGGTCGAGGTGGCTGTCAGTGCAAACTCCTTGAACAACCGCCCCACGACACCGCCCATGAACAGCAGCGGGATAAACGCCGCCACCAGCGAGAAGCTGATGGAGACCACGGTAAAACCGATTTCACCCGCGCCCTTGATCGCGGCTTCGCGCTTGTCGAGGCCCGCTTCCAGGTGGCGGTGAATGTTCTCCACCACCACGATCGCATCGTCCACCACAAACCCCACGGCGATCACGATCGCCACCAGGGTCAGGTTGTTCAGGCTGAAGCCCATCAGGTACATCAGGGCAAAACTGGCTACCAGCGACACGCCGAGCACGCTGGACACGATCAACGTGGCCGACAGCTGGCGCAGGAACAGCGCCATCACCGCCACCACCAGCAGGATGGCGATCAGCAGGGTCACTTCCACTTCATGCAGGGACGCGCGGATGGTCTTGGTGCGGTCGGTCAACACGCTGACCTGCACCGAGGCCGGCAGCATGGCTTGCAGGCGCGGCAGTTCGGCTTGAATGCGGTCCACGGTCTCGACGATATTCGCGCCGGGCTGGCGGGAGATCACCAGGTTGACCCCTGGGGTGTCGCCGGACCAGGCCTGCACGTAGGCGTTTTCCGAGCCGTTGATGACTTTGGCGATATCCCGCAGCTGTACAGGTGCCCCGTCCTTGTAGGACACGATCAGTTGGGCGTAATCCTCGGGGTGGAACAACTGGTCGTTGGTCGAGAGGGTCGACACGCTGTTCTCGCCGTAGATCGCGCCCTTGGCCAGGTTCAGGCTCGATTGCTGGATCGCCAGGCGCACGTCCGCCAGGGTCAGGCCGATGGCCGCGAGTTTATCGGCCGACGCCTGCACCCGGATGGCCGGGCGTTGCTGGCCGGTAATGTTGATCTGGCCTACGCCGTCGATCTGGCTGATCTGACGGGCCAGCAGGGTTTCCACGTAGTCGCTCAGTTCGGTGCTGGGCATGCTGTCGGAGCTGACACTGAGGATCAGCACCGGGCTGTCCGCCGGGTTGACCTTCTTCCAGGTCGGCAGGCTCGGCATGTCGCTGGGCAGTTTGCCGGACGCGGTGTTGATCGCCGCCTGCACTTCCTGGGCGGCGGTGTCGATGCTCTTGGTGAGGGTGAATTGCAGGGTCAGCAGGCTGGAGCCCAAGGCACTGCTGGAGGTCATCTGGGTCATGCCGGGGATGGCGCTGAATTGCACCTCCAGCGGCGTTGCCACGGATGAGGCCATGGTGTCCGGGCTGGCGCCGGGCAGCGTGGCGCTGACCTGGATCGTCGGAAATTCCGCTTCCGGCAGTGGGGCGATGGCCAGGCGTGGAAAGGCAATCATCCCGAGCAATACCAAAGCGAAGGTCAGCAGCAAGGTGGCGACCGGGTGGTCGACGCACCAGGCCGACGGCGAACGACTGCCACTCATGGCTGCACCTTGGCATCAACGGTCTGGATCACCTGCGGCGGCTCCTTGAGCACATCGACCTGGGCGCCCGCCTTGAGCCGTGACTGGCCGTCGCTGACCAGCACATCGCCGGCCTGCACACCCTGGAGGATGTTCATGTCGCTGTTCTGGTACAGCACCTGCACCGGCACCACCTCAACCTTGTCACCCTTGAGCCGGTACACGAAGTGCGAATCCAGGCCGCGTTGCACCACGGTAGGCGGCACCACCAGGGCATTCTTGTGCAGGGCGGTCTGGATGCGGATCGTCACCAACTGCCCCGGCCAGAGTTTCTGTGCGCCGTTGCTGAACTCGGCCTTGGCGCGGATGGTGCCGGTGGTGCCGCTGATCTGGTTGTCGATCAGGCTCAGGCGGCCCTCCCCCAGCAGGTCGCCGGTCTGGCCGTCGGTGTCGGCGCCCATGTAGGCGTTGACGTCGGCGGGCAGTTGCGCGGCGATCAGGCCTTGCAGGGTCGGCAGCATCTGTTGCGGCAGGGAGAACTCGACGGCAATGGGGTCGATCTGGGTCACGGAGAACAGGCCCTGGGTGTCGCTCATGCGCAGGAAGTTGCCTTCATCCACTGTGCGAATCCCGACGCGACCGGTAACCGGCGAGCGAATCTGGGTGTACGAAAGCTGCACCTGGGCCGAATCAATCGCGGCCTGGTTGCCTTGGGCCGTGGCCTTGAGCTGGTTGACCAGGGCTTGTTGCTGGTCATAGGTCTGCTTGGACACGCCGTCGTCGATGCTCAGTTCCTTGTAGCGCTTGAGGTTGACCAGCGCGACTTGCAGTTGCGCCTGGCTTTCCCCGAGTTGCGCCTTGGCCTGGTCCAGGCTGGCGCGGATCGAGCGGTCATCAATGGTCGCCAGCAGGTCGCCGGCCTTCACCAGTTGACCTTCCTTGACCAGCAATTTGGTAAGGATGCCGTCGATCTGCGGGCGAATCACCACACTGTGCAACGACAGCACCGAGCCGATGCCGCTGACAAACCGCGGGATGTCCTGCTGTTTGACGCTGATCACCCGCACCGGGATCGCCGACGATGCGGTCAGTTTGGTCTTGGCCGGGCGGGTCACCACCCAGGCAACCACGGCCAGTACCACAAGGACGCCCACGATCAAGGCAGGTTTTCGTTGAATGTGCATGGGGTGAGGCGCCAGGGCAAAGGATCGGAAGAATGAAGGCTCTTTATAGCCCGCCAACCGGGTCAGCAAAGTGACTGCTAACTGACAGCGCCGTCAGTAAAGTCCGACCATTCGTACGAGCAGTGGTTAAAGATCCGAGGCGCGCAGGTATACTGCGCGGCGGTGTGGCCTGCAAGTCGGGCCCGCGTCATTTTCAGTACTCCCCGGAGCTTCCATGAATTCCCCGACACAACCCGCTGTTGAAGCGGTCGACATCGACCAACAGGCCAACCCTGACAGCGTCGAAGGCGAAACCAAGGCCGAGATCCCGGCGTTCAAGTTTCCGTTCAAGCCGGGCGAACTGGCCGGGGCGAAAAACGCCAGCCAGCCGTGGTACAAAAACGGCGCCAAGAACGGCCACACCAAGAGCCCGGGCATGGCGCCTCCCGGCACCCGTCGCTCGATGGGCAAGCGCTGACCGGTAATAAATCCTCCGTAATGGAGATTTATGCCTACAACAGTTACTGACGTTTCGCCTTGTAGGCCTGCGGCCAATTCTTGAAAGCTTGCATGACACCCGCTTGCCCCGACTCTTTCGCTCGGGGCTGGACGTGGTAAAGCTGGTTTTCTGGAAAAGGACGTCCCCTGTGGTTCTGATACGCACCTGTGTCGTGCTGTTGTTGTCGCTGATGGCCAGCGTTTTCTCCACCACTGCGGCCAGCGGTCAACCACGGCATGAAATTCGTTTCGCCGTTGCTGCGCAATTTCCACCCTTCCAAAGCCGCAATCAACATGGCCAGCTTGCAGGGCTGAACATCGAGCTGGGCAATGCCTTATGCATACAGCTCAATGTGCGGTGTACCTGGGTCGACCAGGTCCTTGTGGAAAACTTCCCCGCCCTTGAAGCCAGGCAATTCGACGCGATCATGGGCATGGCCCCTACACTGAAACGGCGCCAGCGGGTGAATTTCACCGATAACCTTTATCCGATCACCACGCGCCTGGTGGCCCGCAAGACATCGGGGTTGAAGCCGACCCCACGGTCACTGAAGGGCAAGCGCGTGGGCGTTCTGGTGGGCAGCAACCGCGAAGCCTTCGCCCTGTCGAAGTGGGCGCCCAAGGGGGTCATCGTCAAGGCATTCTGGCGCAATGACGAGTTGATCCGCAGCCTGCTGGCAGGCGACATCGATGCAACATTGCAAGGCACCGTGGAAATCCGTGAGGCGCTGCTCGACACCGCTGATGGTCAGGTTTTCGACTTCCTCGGCCCTCACGTCTCCACCGAACTGCTGGGTAACGGCGTGGCGATCGCACTGCGCAAGCCCGACACCGCCTTGCGCAGCGCCCTCAATCACGCCCTCGAGCAACTGAAGCAGAGCGGCGAATACCAACGCATCATCGAGCCCTACCGCCTGGACGCGCCGCTCTCCAGACCGTAATGGCCAATTAATTGCGCGGAACATGAGCTGGATCAGTATTTGCCCAACCGGTGCGCTTAGAGTCGACGCCCTGCCGACTCCTCCAACAATCACGAGCGCGCTTTTTCATGAAGATCAATCTGCCGGTCACCGGTCGAAATGTGGATTTTGCCCCCGACGCCAATATCCTCTCGACCACCGACCTGACCAGCGCAATTACCTACGCCAACCAGGACTTCATCGATATCAGCGGCTACACCCGCGAGGAGTTGCTGGGCACGCCGCACAACCTGCTGCGTCACCCGGACATGCCGGCCGCGGCGTTTGCGCACATGTGGCAGGTATTGAAAAGCGGTCGCTCGTGGATGGGTATGGTGAAAAATCGCTGCAAGAACGGCGATCACTATTGGGTCAGTGCCTATGCCACGCCGGTCACCCGGGACGGCGTGACGGTGGAGTATCAATCGGTGCGCACCAAGCCCGATGCACGGCGGGTGCATCGGGCCGAACGGGCCTATGCCCGCTTGCGTGCCGGCACTCGGCGAGCACGGCCCGTGGTGGGCATGACCTTCAAGCTGTCGGCATGGGTCCTGGGGGCTTGCGCCACAACCTGGGCATTGGGCCTTGGGCTGGCGACTTATCCGCTGACCTGGCAACTGCTGGCGGGAACGGCGGCCTGCGCCGCGGGGGTAGCGGGTGTGCATGGCTTGTTACGGCCCCTGGCACAGTTGAACCAGCGGGCACGGCTGATTGCCGATAACCCGCTGAGCCAGGCGATCTACACCGGGCGCAAGGACGAGTTCGGGCGTATCGAGTTTGCCATGCAGATGCTGGAGGCCCAGGTGGGCGCGGTGGTCGGCCGGATTGGCGATGCATCGCAACGTCTGTCCGGCCATGCCGCGGCGCTGGTGCAACAACTGGACAGCAGCCACACCAGCAGCCTCGGCCAACAGACCCAGACGGATCAGGTCGCCGCCGCGATCAATCAAATGGCCGCCAGCGTGGCGCAAGTCGCCGAGCACGCGTTGCAGGCGTCCAGGGCCGCAGACCAGGCCGGCAGCGAAACCCGCGAGGGCCATCAACGAGTGGATGAAAGCCGCGACGCGGTGCTGCGTTTGTCCGAGGAACTGGCGCGGGCCACCGCAGTGATCCATCAACTGGAAAGCCACAGCGGCGATATTTCCGGGGTGCTGGAAGTGATCCGGGCGATTGCCGAACAGACCAACCTGCTGGCGCTGAATGCCGCCATCGAAGCGGCGCGGGCCGGGGAGCAAGGACGCGGGTTTGCTGTGGTGGCCGATGAGGTACGAGGCCTGGCCCAGCGTACGCAGGATTCGACCAATGAGATCCAGCGCATGATCAGCACCCTGCAAGGCGGCGCCCGGGATGCGGTGCAGGCGATGGCGCAAAGCAGCCAGCATGTGGAGGCCAGCGTCGATCAGGCCCAGCGCGCCGCTGCCGCACTGGATGGGATCAGCCAGCGAGTGACCCGAATTACCGCCATGAGCCAGCAGATCGCGGCGGCGGTGGAAGAACAGAGTGCGGTGAGCGAAGACATCAATCGCAACATCATCGGCATTCGCAATGCCGGGGAAGTGACGGTCAGCGCTGGCCAGCAGAGCCAGCTCAGCTCAGGGGACGTGGCGGGGCTGGCGGATGACTTGCGGCGGTTGGCGGAGGAATTCTGGGGCAAGCGGCGCTAGCGCTTAAGCCGCCCGCAATGAAATGAAGGCGTAGTTCGCCGGCACCTCGGTGGCAATCCGGGCGCCGGCATCCAGCAGTTGCTCGGCAATGTCCATCCCGGACACATGAAACACCCACTCATTGGCCTGCACGAATTCTTGCGTCGCCAACTCGATCGCCTGGGCAAACAGGCCCATGTCGGGCAAGTACGCGGTAAACCCATCGCCCTTGAGCGCCGTGGTATGGATGCCCAGCAACCCGCACACGGCTTCCTTGGCCTGGATATCATCGCGGTCAGCCTGGCGTGAGCGGCGGATCAACTCGGCCAGCTCCTTGTCCATCAACTCGCCCCCCACGATCAGCGCCGGCCCCTGCTCCCAGGATTCCGGCGGGCAGTCCTTGGCGGCCGGGTTCAACGGGATGTGCGGATTGATCTCCATCGGGTAGATGCGGCACACCAACGGCCGCCGCTCGTAAATGCGGCAACGGTCGTCTTCGTCAAGATTCCGGCAGCGCCCGGCGTTATAGGCGGCAAAGGTGATTGCCACATACGCCTCGGTATTGCCGCTGGGCACGATGGCGGAACGGCGTTGTGCGTGGTCACGTTGCAACTCGGGCAGCCCCAGGCCACTGCCCAGGAAACCTTCCACCAGCACGATGACATTACCGCCGTCAGCCGCCCAGCTGCGGGCTTCTTCGAGGGTCAAGGGCACATGGTGGTCGGTGCAGCATTTACCGCAACCGACGCAGGAAAAATGGGTATTCATGGAGGATCTGTCACCAGGCAAGGTCAGAAGGCACTCATGAGCGGTGGCGGGTTTTTGCCTCTGTTCACCGTTCTGCCTCTGTGCAAAGCAAGTTATGCGCCAGCGCCGTCAGTCCTCGGGGACAAGGTCGCGAAGCACAAACACCATGCCCGCACGTTCATACAGCTGCCGTGCCCGCAAGTTGGACTCCAGCACCTTGAGGTCGACAAACGCTTCGCCGCGTTGCTTGAACACCTGGAAGGTGTGCAGCAATAACGCACGGCCCAACCCCATGCCCTGGGCACAGGGGTGAATGGCCAGGTTCTTGATGTAGGCGCTGGTCCAGCATTGGGACACACCCAGGATGCCGCTGGCGTTACTTGCCACCAGGCACAGTTTTGGGTCGAACTCGGCATCGGTAACGAACTGCTGGCGCCAGTGCTCAAGGGAGCCGACCCGTCCGCCGCCTTGTTCCTGGGCCAGGCTCAATACCGCGTGGATCGCCGGGGCCATGGCTTCGCGGTAATGATCCAGCTGGATATCCGCCGGCCATTGCGGGGCGGGCAGGCTGCCGGTGAGGTCGCGGCGCAGCAGCTGGAAATATTCACCCACCGGTCACAGGCCCTGTTGCGCCACGGTCTGGGCGGCTACCACCAGGCACTTGGTCAGTTCCGGCGAAGAAAACTTGGTGAGTACCGCATTGGCACCGGCCAGGCGGGCTTTTTCGCTGTTCATCGCACTGTCCAGAGAGGTGTGCAGCAGCACGTAGAGGTCCTGGAAGTCCGGGGTTTCCCGCAGGGTACGGGTGAAGGCGTAGCCGTCCATTTCGGACATTTCGATGTCCGAGACCACCACGTTGATTTGCTCGACGGTGCCTTGCAGCTCCAGCAAACGGTCAATGGCTTCCTTGGCACTGCGGGCGGTGTGGCAGGTGAGGCCGAGGTTGCGCAGGGTGTGCACCGACTGCTGCAGCGCCACCTGGCTGTCGTCCACCACCAGGATTCGGGCGTTGCCCAGCACTTCGGCTTCTTCCATGGTGAGGTCGGTGGGCGCCGCTTCGATCTGTGCCGGGGCGATGCCGTGGATGACTTTCTCGATGTCCAGCACTTGCACCAGGGCGCCTTCGACCTGGGTCACCCCGGTGATAAACGAACGCGTACCGCCGGAACCAAACGGCGGCGGGCGAATGTCGGTGGTCAGGCAGTGCACGATCTTGCTTACCGCCTGCACATGCAGGCCCTGCTTGGAACGGCTTACATCGGTGACGATCAGGCAGCCGCCGTCCGGGTCTTGCAGGGGCATTTCCCCCAGGGCGCGGCTCAGGTCGATCACCGACAACGCGGTGCCGCGCAAGGTGGCGATGCCTTTGACGTGGGGGTGCGACTCCGGCAGCTTGGTCAGCGGCGGGCAGGGAATGATTTCACTGACTTTCAGCAGGTTGATCGCCATCAGCTTGCCGCTGCGCAAGGTAAAGAGCAGAAGCGAGAGTGAATCTGCGCGGGCTTTAGTGGTGGACATAAAAACCTTCTGTGGATCAGGGATGACGATCTATAGACCGTTATCGACTTGCACGCGAAAAACTGTAGGAGCGAGCTTGCTCGCGAAGAACCTGAGGGCGCTGTGTTTATCCAGGATGCCCGCGTTATCGTTGACGCTTTTCGCGAGCAAGCTCGCTCCTACCTACAACAAGCAGTCGTCAGCCCTTCCACACCTGCGGGTTTACCAGATCCTGCGGACGCTCGCCCAGCAAGGCGCTGCGCAGGTTTTCCAGGGCGCGGTTGGCCATGGCTTCGCGGGTCTCGTTGGTGGCCGAGCCAATATGCGGCAGGGTCACCGCATTGCTCAGCTGGAACAGCGGCGACTCGGACAGCGGCTCCTGCTCGTACACATCCAGGCCGGCACCACGGATGGTCTGGTTTTGCAGGGCCTGGATCAGCGCCGGCTCATCCACCACCGGGCCACGGGAGATGTTCACCAGGATCGCACTGGATTTCATCAGGCCCAGCTCGCGATGGCTGATCAGGTGGCGGGTTTTCTCGCTCAGTGGCACCACCAGGCAGACGAAGTCGGCTTCGGCCAGCAACTGGTCGAGGCTGCGAAACTGCGCGCCGAGTTCCTGTTCCAGTTCGGTCTTGCGGCTGTTGCCGCTGTACAGAATCGGCATATTGAAACCCAGGCGACCCCGACGCGCGACGGCCGCGCCGATGTTGCCCATGCCGACGATACCCAGGGTCTTGCCGTGTACATCACAGCCAAACAACGGCGCGCCGACGCTGGCTTTCCACTGGCCGGCCTTGGTCCAGGCGTCCAGTTCGGCGACACGGCGGGCGCTGCTCATCAGCAGGGCGAAGGCCAGGTCGGCGGTGCTTTCGGTGAGCACATCCGGGGTGTTGGTGAGCATGATCCCGCGCTCATTGAAGTACGCCAGGTCGTAGTTGTCGTAGCCCACCGACACGCTGGAAACCACTTCCAGTTTGCTTGCACCTTCCAGTTGCGCGCGGCCCAGTTTGCGGCCTACGCCGATCAGGCCGTGGGCATGGGGCAAGGCTTCGTTGAACTGGGCGTTGATGTCGCCCTGCTTGGGGTTGGGGGCGATGACATCGAAATCCTGTTGCAGGCGTTCGATCATTTCCGGGGTGACGCGGCTGAAGGCGAGGACGGTCTTTTTCATGGAAGGCGGGCTCATCGACTACGTGGGAATGGCAAGCACGCTAACATTCTTGGGTAGGGCTTGTCAGGCCGCCCCTCACACCCCACAGCCAGACTGTTGCGATTTGGGCAACAGTCATTATCTTGTTACACTCTGTATCGCACCGCTCACCTGCGCTAATTTGTCGCATCGATGAGCGCAGCGGTTAAGACCGACCCGCTCTCCCCCGATTTCCCTCGACTTATTTCCAGGGCTCTACACTGGGAATCTGTCTTAAAGCCGCTGAGTTCAGCGGCTTTTTTTTGCGCTGAAAAAAGGCCAGGAACCCCAACAACACTGGCCGGTTTCGATTGACCCAAAGGAGCTCCACCGGTGAAAACCTCGCTGACGTTCACCCCGTTATTCCTCGCGATTGCTGCAACGATCGTTCCCCTTGCCCACGCGGCAGACACCCCGGCCACCGACGGCTTCGTCGAAGGTTCCAGCTTCAAGATCAACACCCGCAACTACTACATGAACCGCGACCGTCGCGACATTCACACCGATGACAGCAAGGAATGGGGCCAGGGCTTCATCGGCATCTTCGAATCCGGCTACACCCCCGGCACCGTCGGCTTCGGCCTGGACGCCAACGCCATGCTCGGCCTCAAGCTCGACGGCGGTGGCGGCACCGACGGCTCGAGCATCCTGCCGGTAAGCTCCGGCAACGGCAAAGCGCCCGGCTCGTTCTCCACCGCCGGCGCCACCCTGAAAATGCGCGCCTTCGACACCGAACTGAAAGCCGGCGACCTGTTCCTCAACAACCCGGTGATTGCCGGCGGCATGACCCGCATGCTGCCCCAGACCTTCCGCGGCGTGAGCCTGACCAACCACAGCCTGGACGGCTGGATGTTCGAGGGCGGCCAGGCCAGCTTCACCAAGCTCTACAACCAGAGCGGCCATCGCCGCATCGGCACCAGCTACGGCGCATTGCCCAATGGCGAAGACAGCCGCCACCTGGACTGGGCCGGCGTGTCCTTCAGCGGCGTGCCGGGGCTGACCAGCAACCTGTACGCGTCCGAACTCAAGGACATCTGGAACCAGTACTACTACGACCTGGACTACACCTGGCAGTTGAACGAGCTGGTCAGCCTGAACCCGGGCCTGCACTACTACCACACCCAGGAGACCGGCAAAGCCTTGCTGGGCAACATCGACAACAACACCTACAGCCTGCATTTCACCGTGGGCGTGGGCAATCACAGCGTTACCGCCGCCTACCAGCGGGTCAACGGCAACACGCCGTTCGACTACATCAGCCAGGGCGACAGCATCTACCTGGACAACTCCCAGCAATACTCCGACTTCAACGGCCCCAACGAGCGCTCGTGGAAGCTCAAGTACGCCTATGACTTCGTCGGGCTGGGCCTGCCGGGCCTGACCTCGGCGGTGTCGTACATCAGCGGCAAGACCGACCTGACCACGGTCGATCCGGACAGCCGTGGTTACTCATCCTGGTACAGTGCCGACGGCAAGAACGCCAAGCACTGGGAACGGGACATCGACCTCAAGTACGTGGTGCAAGGCGGCAAGGCCAAGGACCTGGCCGTGCGCCTGCAATGGGCGACCAATCGCGGCGGCAATGGCTACGCGGCAGTGGACCGGGACGTGGATGAGTACCGCGTGATCGTCGACTATCCGATTGACGTTTTTTAACCTTCAGGCTTTCTTTTAGCGGCGACGACTTATTTTTCACAGCATGGAACTAAACTGCCAGCATCTTGAGTGCCGAAGCCAGTCCCATGAGTCAACGCCGCGCCTTCACCCTGCCTGCACGCCCGGAGCTTTTGCTGATTCTGGGCAGTGGCCTTACTGTCGTGCTGATCGTGGTCATCGTTGCCGTACTGCTGATCCGCGAACACGCCAGCGCCTTGCAGGCAGCCAAGCGTTCCACCAGCAATATCACCCAACTGATCAATGCCGATGTGCTGCGCAACGTCGAGCTCTACGACCTGGCGCTGAACGGCCTGATCACCGCAACCACTCGCGATGACCTGCCCCAGGTTTCCGCCGAAGTCCTGCATATGGTGCAGTTCGACCAATCCACGGCCGCCCCTTTCAAAGGCGAAGTCCTGCTGCTGGACAAAACCGGCGCGGTCACCGCCGACTCCTCCACGCTGACCCCCACGCCACGTAATTTCGCCAATCGCGACTATTTCCAGATCCACCAGCAGAACCCCGATGCCGGGCTGTTCATCAGTCGGCCCTTCAGGATTCGTTGCGACTGCGATCAAGTCTGGCGCATCGCCTTCAGCCGCCGGGTGCCCGGGCCCAATGGCGAGTTTGCCGGTGTGGCGGTGGCAACCATGCGCCTGGCGTATTTCGACCAGTTGTTCAATAGCCTGACCATCGGCAGCGGCAGCAGCATCAACCTGCTGAATAACGACGGCATCCTGTTGGCCCAGCAGCCGCTGCTCGAAAGAGACATGATCAACAAGGACCTGAGCGCGCGGCCCAACTTCAAGCGAATGCTGCGCGAAGGCAGCGGCAGTTTCAGCGCCATCTCCGCCATCAGTGGCGCGCAACGGCTGTACACCTTCACCAGCGTCGGCGCGCTGCCGCTGATTGTGGTGGTGGCGTTGTCGAGCGATGACGTGTTTGCCGCCTGGAAGCGCGCCGCCCTGCTGATCAGTGGCGCCACCGGCGTGCTGTGTGTGGGGCTGTTGTGGCTGACCTGGATGCTGCGCCTGGAACTGCGCCGCCGCTATCGCGCCGAGAAGGTGTTGTCGGAACTGGCGGCCACCGACGGCCTCACCGGCCTGGCCAACCGCCGCACCCTCGACCAGCGCCTGCGCCTGGAATGGGAGCGCGCGCAACGCTCAGGCGAGCCACTGGCCTTGCTGATGATTGATGTCGACCACTTCAAGGCCTTCAACGACCGCCATGGTCACCAGGGTGGCGACGAGGCCTTGCGCAACGTGGCCCGGGTCATCGGCAGCAATATTCGTCGCCCCGCCGACCTGGCCGCGCGCTACGGCGGTGAAGAGTTCGCGGTGATCCTGCCGGATACCGACGGCGAGGGCGCAAGCACCATCGCCGAACATATCCGCAGTGCGGTAGAGCACTTGCCACCGGCGGACGGCGACGCGCTGTCGGTCACCGTCAGCGTCGGGCTCAGTACCTGGGACAAACGCAGCCGTGGCTCGCTGGAAGAACTGCTGCTGAGTGCCGATCGGGCGCTGTATGACGCCAAGCATTCCGGGCGCAACCGCATCGTTCACAGCCAGGCCACATAAGCCGTTATCAGCAACTACGCTAAGGGCATCCTCGAAGCAGAAGTACGCCCGATGAGCCCAGGCACTACCCGCCCGCGCCGCCCCACCCACCGTCCGGAGCTGCTGCTGATCATCGGCAGTTGCGTCACGGTGCTGCTGATCATGCTGGTGGTCGCGGTGCTGCTGATTCGCGAACACGCCAACACGTTGCAGGCGGCCCAGCGCACGGCCAATAACATCACCCAACTGATCGACGCCGACGTGCTGCGCAACGTCGAGCTGTACGACTTGTCGATCAAAGGCCTGATCGCCGCCACCGAACGCACTGATTTGGCTGGGGTATCGGCCGGCATCCGTCACCTGGTGCTGTTCGACCGTTCGGAAGCGGCGCCCTACAAAGGCGACATCCTGTTGTTGGACAAGGATGGCAACGTGATCGCCGACTCAGCCCTGCAGACGCCCAAATCCGCCAACTTCGCCGACCGCGATTACTTCCAGGCCCATCGGCAGAATCCCGACCTGGGCCTGTTCATCAGCCGGCCCTTCACGGCGCGCTGCGTGTGTGACGACCAATGGCGTATCGCATTCAGCCGCCGGGTTTCCGGGCCGGATGGGCGATTCCTCGGCGTGGCCGTGGCCACCATGCGCCTGTCGTACTTTCAGCAACTGTTCCGCAGCCTGAATATCGGCAGCGACAGCACCATCAACCTGATCAACCGGCAAGGCATCCTGCTGGCCCAGCAGCCGCTGCTGGAACGGGACATGATCGACAAGGACCTCAGCCAGCGGCCCAACGTCGCGCGCATATTGCACGAGCGCGACGGCAACTTTCGCGGCACCTCCAGTGTGGATGAGGAGCACCGCCTGTATACCTTCTCAACGGTGGGCGATTTACCGCTGATCGTCGTCGTGGGGCTGTCCACGAATGACATATTCGCCCCCTGGAAGCGCGCAGCACTGGTGATCAGCGGCGCCACCGGGATTTTGTGCATCGGCCTTTTGTGGCTGACCTGGATGCTCTGCATGGAACTGCGCAGGCGCCACCGTGCCGAACAGGTGCTGTCAGAACTGGCAGCCACCGACGCGCTTACCGGCCTGGCCAACCGCCGCACCCTGGACCAGCGCCTGCGCCTGGAATGGGACCGCGCCCAGCGTTCGGCCGAGCCGTTGACGGTGCTGATGATTGACGTGGACCACTTCAAGGCGTTCAACGACCGACATGGCCATCAAGGTGGTGACGAGGCACTGCGCACGGTGGCGCAGGTGATCGAGGGCAATATCCGCCGCCCGGCCGACCTCGCGGCTCGCTATGGTGGGGAAGAATTTGCAGTGGTGCTGCCGCATACCGACAGCCAGGGTGCACGCGTGATTGCTGAACATATCCGCAGCAGTGTCGAACACCTGCCGCGAGTGAGCGGGGATACGGTGCCAATTACCGTCAGCATCGGCCTCAGTACCTGGACCAAAAACAGCCGCACCACGCTGGAGGAATTACTGCTCAACGCCGACCAGGCGCTGTATGAGGCCAAGCATACCGGGCGTAATCGCGTTGTTGATGCCGGCGCTTTAAAGCCGTGACGCGAAGCGTCACAGGAGGCGTTACCACGCAGAGCGTGGGAACGATAAAAAAAAAGGCCACCCGAAGGCGGCCTTTAAAAACAAAAGGAAAGAGAGTTGTTACTTACACCGCCGCGACGGGACGCATGTAAGAGATCGGTGCGGTGCTGGCATCTTCGAAGGTCACGACTTCCCAGGCATCTGTCTGTGCAATCAGCTTGCGCAGCAGTTGGTTGTTCAGGGCGTGGCCAGACTTGAAGCCTTTGAACTCGCCTATCAGGCTATTGCCCAGCAGGTAGAGGTCACCGATTGCATCGAGGATCTTGTGCTTCACGAATTCGTCTTCATAGCGAAGGCCGTCTTCGTTCAGTACACCATCCGCGTCGACCACAATGGCGTTTTCAACGCTGCCGCCGAGTGCGAGGTTGTGCTTGCGCAGGTACTCGATGTCACTCATGAAACCAAAGGTACGGGCGCGGCTGACTTCTTTTACGAACGAAGTGCTGGAAAAATCCACGCTTGCACTTTGGGTGCGGTCACGGAATACCGGGTGATCGAAATCGATCTCAAAGCTCACTTTAAAGCCTTCGAACGGGACGAAGGTGGCGCGCTTGTCGCCGTCTTCTACTGTCACTTCCCGCAGAATGCGAATGAACTTCTTGGCTGCGTCCTGTTCTTCCAGGCCGGCAGATTGAATCAAGAATACGAAGGGTCCGGCGCTGCCATCCATGATCGGGACTTCGGACGCGGAGAGCTCGACGTAGGCGTTATCGATGCCCAGACCGGCCATGGCCGAGAGCAAGTGCTCCACCGTGTCCACTTTGACGTCACCGTTGACCAACGTGGTCGACATCGTGGTTTCGCCAACATTTTCCGCGCGAGCAGGTATCTGCACCACAGGGTCCAGGTCGGCACGAACAAACACGATGCCGGTGTCGACAGGTGCGGGCTTGAGGGTCAGGTATACCTTCTCCCCGGAGTGCAGACCTACACCTGTGGCACGGATAATATTCTTCAGGGTGCGTTGTTTAATCATGGCTTGGACCGCTTCAGCGCAAATTGCGAACTGGTATCAACAAAGGCTGGCGATAATAGCAGACCAGACCTTTGCTGAACACCAATCACCTTCATAGCCCTGATACATTCCATTAATCGGCCTGACGACGCAGGAAAGCCGGGATGTCCAGGTAGTCCAGGTCATCTTGCGGATTCGGGCTGCGGGATGCAGCAGCACCGGCCTGAGCCTGGTTGCGCATCACGGTCGGACGATCCAGGTCACGATAGTTCACAGACGGCAGTTCCTGGCGCGAAGGCGCTGGAGCGGCAGCTTGCTGGCTGGCGTGGCTGGTATGGACGGTGTTGTCGATGACCTTTACAGGCTTCTCGATTTTCGCACCCAGGCCGGTCGCAACAACGGTCACGTGCAGTTCGTCGCGCATGTCCGGATCGATAACGGTACCGACCTTGACCATGGCGTGCTCGGAAGCGAAGGCTTCGATGATGCTACCCACGTCGGAGTACTCACCCAGGGACAGGTCAGGACCGGCGGTGATGTTCACCAGGATGCCGCGTGCGCCTTGCAGGTTCACGTCTTCCAGCAACGGGTTGCGGATGGCCGCTTCGGTAGCTTCACGTGCACGGTTCGGACCGCTGGCGCAGCCAGTGCCCATCATCGCCATGCCCATTTCGCTCATCACGGTACGTACGTCGGCAAAGTCGACGTTGATCATGCCCGGACGCTTGATGATGTCGGAGATACCGCGAACGGCACCGGCCAGTACATCGTCAGCCTTGGCAAACGCAGACAGCAGGCTTGCGTCCTTGCCGAGGATGGTCAGCAGCTTCTCGTTGGGAATGGTGATCAACGAGTCGACGCTTTCGGACAGCAGACGGATGCCTTCATCGGCGATCTGCATGCGCTTGCGACCTTCGAACGGGAATGGACGGGTCACGACGGCAACCGTCAGGATCCCCATTTCCTTGGCCACTTCGGCAATGATCGGCGCAGCACCGGTACCGGTACCACCGCCCATGCCCGTGGTGATGAACACCATGTTGGTGCCTTGCAGCACTTCAGCGATGCGCTCGCGGTCTTCCAGGGCGGCTTGACGGCCGACTTCCGGATTCGCGCCGGCACCCAGGCCCTTGGTCACGGCTGTGCCCAATTGCAGGATGGTGCGTGCACCGATGCTTTTGAGGGCCTGGGCGTCAGTGTTGGCGCAGATGAATTCAACGCCTTCAATGTTGCTCTTGACCATGTGGTTGACAGCGTTGCCGCCGCCACCGCCGACGCCGATCACTTTGATGACCGGGCTTGCGGGGATGTTGTCTACGAGTTCGAACATTTTCCCTCTCCTTTCATTTCTCTAGTTTTTTCGCCTACTACTTGAAACGGTGTTGCGGTAAATCTTTAGAAATTGCCTTTCACCCAAGCCTGCAACCGCTCGAACAACGGCGCTTTCGCTTCGTCGTCGCTTCTGTAGCTGTCGCGGTTGCTCGGGCCCGACAGGGAAATGCCGTCGGTCTGCTTTTGCAGCCCGTACAACAGCAAGCCCACACCGGTGGAATAAATCGGGTTGCGCACTACGTCGCCCAGGCCTTTCACGCCATGGGGCACGCCCAAGCGGACCGGCATGTGGAAGATTTCCTCGGCCAGTTCGACCGCGCCTTCCATCTTCGAGGTGCCACCGGTCAGCACGATGCCGGCCGGGATCAAATCTTCGTAGCCGCTGCGACGCAGTTCAGCCTGGATCAGGGTGAACAGTTCGTCGTAGCGCGGCTCGACCACTTCGGCCAATGCCTGGCGCGACAGTTCGCGCGGTGGACGGTCGCCCACGCTTGGCACCTTGATGGTTTCACCAGCACCGGCCAGCTTGGCCAGGGCGCAGGCGTAACGGATCTTGATTTCTTCGGCGTACTGGGTCGGTGTGCGCAACGCCATGGCGATGTCGTTGGTCACCTGGTCACCGGCAATCGGGATCACCGCGGTGTGACGAATCGCACCCTCGGTGAAGATCGCGATGTCCGTGGTGCCGCCGCCGATGTCCACCAGGCACACGCCCAGTTCTTTTTCGTCGTCGGTCAGTACCGAGTAAGCCGAAGCCAACTGCTCGAGAATGATGTCGTCGATTTCCAGGCCGCAGCGGCGCACGCATTTTTCAATGTTCTGTGCAGCGTTGACGGCGCAGGTCACTACGTGAACCTTGGCTTCCAGACGTACGCCCGACATGCCCAGGGGCTCGCGAACGCCTTCCTGGTTATCGATCACGTAGTCCTGCGGCAGGGTGTGCAGCACGCGCTGGTCAGCCGGGATCGCCACGGCTTGCGCTGCGTCGAGTACCCGCTCCAGGTCGGCCGAGCTGACTTCGCGGTCGCGAATCGCCACGATGCCGTGGGAATTCAGGCTGCGGATGTGGTTGCCGGCAACGCCGACAAATGCCGAGTGAATCCGGCAACCGGCCATCAGCTGCGCTTCTTCGATGGCGCGCTGGATCGATTGCACGGTGGATTCAATATTCACCACCACGCCCTTCTTCAGGCCCCGGGACGGATGCGTGCCGATTCCGACGATTTCCAGCGTGCCGTCGTCCGCGACCTCGCCTACCAGCGCCACCACCTTGGAGGTGCCGATATCCAGACCGACGATCATTTTGCCGCTTTGCACGTTTGCCATGGGTCCTGCCTCTTCTTAATTCTTCGCGACAGCAGGTTGCGCTGCCGTGGGCGCCGCAGGGGCCCGCCAGCCGACGGCAAGGCCGTTGGCGTAACGCAGGTCGATGCTCGCAATGTTCGTAATCTGTTCTTTCAAGGTCTTTTCATAGATGGCGATAAAACGGCGCATCTTTTCCACCAGGTTGCCGCGTCCCAGCAACAACTCGATGCCCGGGCCGGAACTGCCTGCACCCGTGGTCAAAAACCAGCTGCCCCGCTCGCGCAATTCCAGTCGCGCAATCGAGAAGCCCAACGGCCGCAGCATCTGGCTCAACGCCTGGTACTGCTGCATCACTTGCTGCTGCGCCCGCTGCGGCCCGAACAACTGCGGCAGGTGCTCGTAATTCGCCACTTCGCGAGGTGCAAACGCCTGGCCCTGGTTGTTCAACAGCGCACCATCACCCCAACGGGCCACGGGCAGTTGTTCTTCCAGGCGGATCGTCACTTGATCCGGCCACACGCGACGTACTTCGGCGTGGGCAATCCATGGCATCTGTTCCAGCTCGGAGCGCATGCCTGCCAGGTCGATGGTGAAGAAGCTCGACGCCACAAACGGGGCGATTCGCTGCTGCACGGCTTGCTGGCTGATGTAGCTCAAGTCACCCTGCACGCTGATCTTGGTGATCGGCCGGTCGGCATACGGCAGCAGGCGCTGGGCGCCTTCATACGTACCGAACCCCAGGGCCACCAGGATCACCGGCCAGAACAGCGCCTTGAGAAAACCAAAGTTGGCTTTCGGCATGCGCGCCGACATCGGCTCTTTAGCCACCATTCGGCTGGCACCACGCGGCACCGGCTTGCGGCCGGGAGCGGGTTGCTGATGACGAAGCGATGCGCCGTTCATGGTCTTAGCCTCGTGGCTCTATGCTTGCTGCCAGGATCGCCAGCACCAACTGCTGGAAATCCAGGCCGGCGGCACGAGCGGCCATGGGTACCAGGCTGTGGTCGGTCATCCCGGGTGCAGTGTTGACTTCCAGGAACCAGAAGTTCCCCTGGTCATCCTGCATCACGTCTGCCCGCGCCCAACCGGCGATACCCAGCGCCTCACAGGCTTTCGCCGTGAGGTCCATCAATTCCTGTTCCTTGGCTGCGTCGAGGCCGCACGGGATCCGGTACTGGGTATCGGAGGCCACATACTTGGCGTCGTAGTCGTAAAAGGTGTGGGGCGTGCCCAATGCGATGGGCGGCAATACCTGGCCACGCAGAGTAGCGATGGTGAACTCGGGACCTTGAATCCACTGTTCCACCAACACTTGCGAATCGTAGGTACTGGCCGCTTTCCATGCGTCAATCAATTCGGCGGCTGAGTTCACTTTAGCCATGCCGATACTGGAGCCTTCATGGGCTGGTTTGACGATCAAAGGCAGGCCCAGTTCCTTGGCTGCAGAAATACAATCGTCTTCGCTGCACAGCACGCTGTGACGCGGGGTCGGAATACCCAGGCTGTGCCACACCTGCTTGGTGCGCAACTTGTCCATGGCCAGGGCCGAAGCGAGGATGCCGCTGCCGGTATACGGAATGCCCAGGCACTCCAGCAGGCCCTGCATGCTGCCGTCTTCACCGCCACGGCCGTGAAGAATGATGAAGGCGCGGTCGATCTTCTCGGCCTGCAGGCGCGACAGGAAGTCATCACCCACGTCGATGCCGAACGCATTCACACCGGCACTTTGCAGCGCTTCCAGCACGGCATTGCCGGACTTCAGCGACACTTCACGCTCAGCGCTCTTGCCACCGAACAGCACCGCAACCCGGCCGAAGTCGGCAGGTTGAATGGTCGAGAACAGGGAGCCGTAGTCAGTGGTCATTTCGACTTCCCCTGTGCGGCGGCAAACAGCGGGCTTGCCAGCAATTTAGGGGCGAGGCCACCGATGTCACCGGCACCCTGGCACAGCAGGATGTCGCCGGCACGCAGCAGCGGCTTGACGATCGGCGCCAGGTCCACACCACGCTCGATGTAGATCGGGTCCAACTGGCCGCGTTGACGGATGCTGTTGCACAGCTTGCGGCTGTCGGCACCCGGGATCGGTTCTTCACCGGCCGGGTAGACTTCCATCAGCAGCAACACGTTGGCATCCGCCAGTACATTGACGAAATCGTCGTACAGGTCGCGGGTACGGCTGTAGCGGTGCGGCTGGTACACCATCACCAGGCGGCGTTCCGGCCAGCCACCGCGTACGGCCTTGATCACCGCTGCCACTTCGGTCGGGTGGTGACCGTAGTCGTCCACCAGCATCACGTTGCCGCCGTCCACCGGCAGTTCGCCGTAGACCTGGAAGCGACGACCCACGCCGGCAAAACCCGACAGGCCTTCGACGATGGCTTCATCGCTGACGCCTTCGTCGGAGGCGATGCAGATGGTCGCCAGGGAGTTGAGTACGTTGTGGTTGCCCGGCATGTTCACCGAGACATCCAGCGGCTCGCGGTCAGGACGCAGCACGGTGAAGAAAGTCTGCATGCCTTGCTGGCGCACATTGATCGCGCGCACGTCGCAGTCTTCGCTGAAGCCGTAGGTCACGGTCGGACGCTTCACCAGCGGCAGGATTTCGCGCACCACCGGATCGTCCAGGCACACCACGGCCAGACCGTAGAACGGCAGGTTGTGCAGGAACTCGACGAAGGTTTTCTTCAGTTTGTTGAAGTCACCGTCGTAGGTCGCCATGTGGTCGGCGTCGATGTTGGTCACCACGGCCACCAGCGGTTGCAGGTGCAGGAAGCTGGCGTCGCTTTCATCGGCTTCGGCGATCAGGTAACGGCTGGTCCCCAGTTGTGCATTGGTGCCGGCTGCATTCAGGCGGCCACCGATGACGAACGTCGGGTCCAGGCCACCGGCGGCGAATACCGAGGCGATCAGGCTGGTGGTGGTCGTCTTGCCGTGGGTACCGGCGACGGCGATGCCGTGGCGGTAGCGCATCAGCTCAGCCAGCATTTCGGCACGCGGCACTACGGGAATGCGGCGCTCAAGGGCTGTGGCCACTTCCGGGTTGGAGGTGTTCACGGCACTGGAGACCACCAGCACATCGGCTTCGGCGGCGTTCTCGGCGCGGTGGCCGATAAAGATTTTTGCGCCAAACGATTCCAGGCGCTCGGTGACCGGCGACATTTTCAGGTCGGAGCCGGACACCTGATAACCCAGGTTCAGCAACACTTCGGCGATCCCGCACATGCCCACGCCGCCGATACCGACGAAGTGGATGCGACGGATGCGGCGCATTTCCGGTTGCGGCATGGCTTTCTGATTCTCAACCATGGGCCACCTCCAGGCAGATATCGACCACGGTGCGGGTTGCGTCAGGTTTGGCCAGGCGGCTTGCGGTGCTCGCCATGCTGTTCAGTCGTTCCGGTTGCATCAAAACCTCGGTCAGGCGTGCGGCCAAATCGGCGGCGCCAGTCGTTCTTTGCGGCAGCAGGAAGGCAGCGCCCTCCCCGGCCAAATATTCGGCGTTGCGGGTCTGGTGATCGTCGATCGCGTGGGGCAAAGGCACCAGCAAGGACGGCAGACCGGCGGCAGCCAGTTCACTGACGGTCAACGCACCTGCGCGACAGACCACCAGGTCGGCCCAGCCATAGGCTTGGGCCATGTCTTTGATGAAGGGCTGCACATTCGCCTCCACACCCGCATCGCGGTAGCGCGTGGCGGTCACTTCATCGTGGTTCTTGCCGGCCTGATGGAAGATCTCGGGGCGCAGCTCCACGGGGAGTTGCGACACCGCTTCAGGCAGCAATTTGTTCAACGGTTCGGCGCCCAGGCTTCCGCCCAGGATCAACAGGTGCGCCTTGCGACCGGCCAATGGCTGGCGGGCGATGTCCATGAACAGTTCGGTACGCACCGGGTTGCCGGTGGTACGCAGCTTGTCCGCGGCACCAAAGGTCTTCGGAAACGCCTCGCATACCCGTGCAGCCAAGGGCACCAGCAGGCGGTTGGCAGTGCCGGCCACGGCATTCTGCTCGTGGACGATCACTGGCACGCCGGCGAGTCTTGCCGCAACACCGCCCGGGCCGGTCACGTAGCCACCAAAGCCCAGCACGCATACCGGCTTCACTTCGCGGATCACCTTGCGCGCCTGCCACACGGCCTTGAGCAACACGAACGGCGCCTTCAGCAGAGACAATTTGCCCTTGCCACGCAAGCCGGTGACGTTGATCAAATGCAGCGGCAAGCCGGCATTCGGTACCAGATCGTTTTCGATGCCCCGCGGCGTACCGAGCCAATGCACGCTGTAGCCACGGTTCTGGAACTCACGGGCACAGGCCAGCGCCGGGAACACGTGGCCACCGGTGCCGCCTGCCATGATCAGCACGTTAGCGCCCATGGTTCGGCTCCTCGGCGAAGTCGCTTTCGCTGAACTCCATCTCTTCGCTGCCCAGGTGGGTCCGACTCTCCCACTCGATACGCAGCAACAACCCGAGACAGGCGCAGCAAATCACCAACGAGCTGCCGCCGTAACTGAGGAACGGCAAGGTCAGGCCCTTGGTCGGCAGCAGGCCGACGTTCACCCCGATGTTGATCAGGAACTGGCCGATCCACAGGAACGACAAGCCGTACGCCACGTAGGCGGCGAAATATTGCTTGGCCTTTTCGGCCCACAAGCCGATGTACATGCCGCGAACACACACGAACACGAACAGCGCGACGGTGCACAGCGAACCGACCACACCCAGCTCTTCGGCGAGTACCGAGAACACGAAGTCGGTGTGGGCTTCCGGCAGGTAGAACTGCTTCTGCACGCTGTTGCCCAGGCCCACGCCCAGCCACTCGCCGCGACCGAAGGCGATCAACGCCTGGGTCAACTGGTAGCCGGAACCGAACTGATCGGACCACGGGTCGGTAAAGGTAATCAGACGGGCCATCCGGTAGGGTTGCGCCTGCACCAGAATGGTCACGGCGGCCACCGCCAGCACCACCATCAGGGTGAAGCGGAACAGGCCGACGCCACCGAGGAACAGCATCGCCGCCGCCGCGCCCATCATTACAACGGTGGCACCGAAGTCCGGCTCCATCAGCAACAGGCCGGCCATGGGCAGCAGCACGATGAACGGCTTGAAGAAGCCCATCCAGCTTTCGCGTACTTCTTTCTGGCGCCGCACCAGGTAGCCGGCGAGGTAGATCACCACGAACACCTTGGCGATTTCCGAGGGCTGCACGTTGAACGCACCGAAGCCGATCCAGCGCATCGAACCGTTCACCTCACGCCCGATGCCGGGCAGGATCACCATCACCAACAGGCCGAAGGCGCCCACCAGCATCAGCCAACCCAGGCGCTGCCAGGTGGCAATCGGGATCATCATGGTGACGATGCATGCGCCAAGGCCAATCACCAGGTACACCAGGTGACGGATCATCATGTACAGGGTGTTGCCCGATTGCACCGCAGCCACTTCCGAGGAGGCCGAGGTGATCATCACCAGGCCCAGGCCCAGCAGCGCGAGGCAACCGGCAAGCATCGGGAAATCAAGGTCGATACCGCGCCCGGTAATGATCGGCGACGGGTACGGCTTGATGATGTTACGGAAATTGATACTCATGCCAAGGCCTCCACGGCGCGGGCGAACAGCTGGCCGCGCTCTTCGTAGTTCTTGAACATGTCGAAACTGGCGCAGGCAGGCGACAGCAGCACCACGTCGCCCGGCTGAGCCAAGGCTTTGGATTGGGCGATGGCATCGTCCAGGGACTGCGCGCGCACCTGCGGTACGGCGTCGCCCAGGGCATCGGCGATCAGGCCGGAATCACGGCCCATCAACACCACGGCGCGGCAGTTGGCGGCGACCGGGCCTTTAAGGTCCTTGAAGTCGGCACCCTTGCCGTCGCCACCGGCGATCAGCACGACCTTGCCCTGAATGTCGGCACCCAAGCCTTCGATGGCAGCGAGTGCCGCACCGACGTTGGTGGCCTTGGAATCGTTGTAATAGCCAACACCAGCCAGCTCGCGAACCCATTGGCAGCGATGCTCAAGGCCGGCAAAGCTGCGCAGGGCCGAGAGCATGGCGTCGAACGGCAAGCCAACTGCGTGACCGAGCGCCAGCGCCGCCAGGGCGTTGGCCTGGTTGTGGGCACCACGGATTTTCAGTTCGCGCACCGGCATCAGGTTCTGGAATTCGAAGGCCAGGTATTTCTCGCCGTTCTCTTCCCGAAGGCCGAAGGCCTTGAAGTCAGGCTTGTTCAGGCCGAAGGTCCAGCACGGCAGACCTTCGCCGATCAGCGGACGGCTCAGGGCATCCTGACGGTTCACCACCACTTGCCGCGCGCCACGGAAGATCCGGTGCTTGGCCAGGTGATACGCCGGCAGGCCGCTGTAGCGGTCCATGTGGTCTTCGCTGACGTTGAGCACGGTGGCCACTTCGGCGTTGAGCTGGTCAGTGGTTTCCAGCTGGAAGCTCGACAGCTCCATCACGTACAGCTCGACGTCGTCGTTGAGCAGGTCCAGCGCCGGCGTGCCGAGGTTGCCGCCCACGGCCACGCGCTTGCCGGCCGCAGCCGCCATCTCGCCCACCAGGGTGGTGACGGTGCTTTTGGCATTGGAACCGCTGATGGCCACGATCGGCGCCTTCGCGTTACGCGCGAACAGCTCGATGTCGCCGGACAACTTCACGCCACGGGCCGCCGCCGCTTGCAGGGCCGGGGTCGCCAGGGCCAGGCCAGGGCTCACGTAGAGCTCATCGGCACGGCACAGAAACTCGACATCCAGCTCGCCACAACGCACTTCCACGTGCGGGTAGTCACGGCGCAGCGTGACCAGCTCCGGTGGATTTTCCCGCGTATCGGCCACGGCAAACGACGTGCCCCGGTTCGCCAGGAAGCGAACCAGGGACATGCCGCTCTTGCCGAGGCCGACAACGATGCGGAAGTGGTCTGAAGCGATCAGGGACACTCGTTTCTACCTCAGTTTCAGGGTGGCAAGGCCGAACAGAACCAGAATCACGGTGATAATCCAGAAACGGACAATCACCCGCGGCTCAGGCCAGCCCTTGAGTTCAAAGTGGTGGTGAATCGGCGCCATGCGGAATACGCGGCGCCCGGTCAATTTGAAGGAGGCAACCTGGATCACCACCGACAGGGTTTCCATCACGAACACACCGCCCATGATGAACAGGACGATTTCCTGGCGGACGATCACCGCGATGGTGCCCAGGGCCGCGCCCAGCGCCAGTGCGCCGACGTCGCCCATGAAGACTTGTGCGGGGTAGGTGTTGAACCACAGGAAGCCCAGGCCCGCACCGATCAACGCGCCGCAGAACACAATCAGTTCGCCTGCGCCCGGTACATACGGGATCAGCAGGTATTCAGCGAATTTCACGTTACCCGACAGATAGCAGAAGATGCCTAGGGCGCCGCCCACCATCACCGTCGGCATGATCGCCAGGCCGTCGAGGCCGTCCGTCAGGTTGACCGCGTTGCTGGAGCCGACGATCACGAAGTAGGTCAGCACCACGAAGCCGACGCCCAGTGGAATGCTGGCGTCCTTGAGCATCGGGATGATCAGGGTGGTTTCCACCGCGCTTGGCGCAGTCATGAACAGGAAGATCGCCGCGCCGAGGCCGAACACCGACTGCCAGAAATACTTCCAGCGGCTAGGCAGCCCCTTGGAGTTCTTCTCGATCACCTTGCGGTAGTCATCTACCCAACCGATGGCGCCGAACAGCAGGGTCACCAGCAGCACGGTCCAGACATAACGGTTATGCAGGTCAGCCCACAGCAGCGTACTGATGCCGATGGACGACAGGATCAACGCACCGCCCATGGTCGGGGTGCCGGATTTGGACAGGTGCGACTGCGGGCCGTCGTTGCGTACCGACTGGCCAATCTGCAGGTTTTGCAGGGTACGGATCATCCATGGCCCGAGGAACAGCGACAACGACAGCGCGGTCAGCACACCCAGGATCCCGCGCAGGGTCAGGTACTGAAAGACCGCGAAGCCTTTGTGGAACTGTTGCAGATACTCAGCCAGCAGCAGCAGCATTAATGTTTCTCCGTACTTGAGCCACACAAGGCCGCGACGACGTTTTCCATCACCGCGCTGCGCGATCCCTTGATCAAAATAGTGGTGTGTTTGTCTTGTTCAGCCGCACTCAGTGCCTGGATCAGTTCGGCCTGGCTGGCGAAATGCCTGGCGCCCGGCCCGAAGGTGTCAACGGCGTGCAGCATGTTCGGGCCAACGGCGTAAAGGGCATCGACCTTGCCGGCGGCGTACGCGCCGACTTCACGGTGAGACTGTTCGGCCCACTCGCCCAGCTCGGCAATATCTCCCAGCACCAGCACCTTGCGACCGTCGAAGCTGGTCAGCAGGTCGATGGCGGCACAGATCGAGGACTGGTTGGCGTTGTAGGTGTCATCAATCACGCGCATGCCGTTGCTGGCCAGTTGCGCGACGGTGCGGCCCTTGACCGGTTGCACGGCGCCAAGGCCGGTGGCGATGCCAAACAACGACACGCCCAGCACGTGGGCGGCGGCGGCGGCAGCCAGGGCATTGGCGACGTTGTGGTTGCCCAGCAGGTTCAGCTGTACGTGCTCGTCACCTTGCGGGGTATGCAGGGTGAAGGACGGGCAGCCACGGGCGTCGGCCTTGATATTCGAGGCATGGAAATCGGCAGCGGCGTTGTGCACCGCGAAGCTCAAGACCTTGCGACCGGCGGCACGTACGCGCCAGGTTTCGAAGGCCTTGTCATCGAGGTTCAGCACGGCAGTGCCGGATGCGTCGAGGCCTTCGATGATTTCGCCCTTGGCTTCGACGATCTTTTCAGGGCCGCCAAACTCGCCGACGTGGGCAGTACCGGCGTTGCTGATCACCGCGACATGAGGCTTGGTCATGGCCACGGTGTAGGCGATTTCGCCGATGCGCGAAGCACCCAGCTCAATGACGGCCGCCGTGTGTTCCGGGGCCAGTTCGAGCAGGGTCAGCGGAGCGCCGAAGTCATTGTTCAGGTTGCCACGGGTCGCCAGGACCGGGCCGCGCGTGCGCAGGATGCCGGCCAGCAGTTCCTTGACCGTGGTCTTGCCGCTGGAACCGGTGATCGCCGCAACAGGCTTGGTGAAGGCGGCACGGTTCAGCGCCCCCAGTTGGCCGAGGGCCAGGCGGGTGTCGGCGACCAGCAATTGTGGCAGCGTCGAGTCAGCGACTTCGCGCTGCACCAGAGCGCCGACAGCGCCTTTGGCAGCGACGTCATTCAGGTAGTCATGGCCATCGAAACTCGGGCCGGCCAAGGCGACAAACAGTTGCCCGGGCTTGATCGTCCGGCTGTCGATGCTGACGCCATCAAAGCTGCAATCAGCCGACAGCACGCGCGCCGACAAGGCCTGGGTCAGTTCGCTGAATTTAAGCGGCTTAAGCATGGGCCACCTCCCACGCGGTCAAGGCGTGATCAGCCTCGACCAGATCGGAGAAGGCGTGGCGTTCGCCGTTGATTTCCTGATAGTCCTCGTGACCTTTACCGGCCAGCACCACCACGTCGTCAGCACTTGCGCCGGCGATCAATTGGGCGATGGCTGCACCGCGACCGGCGACGAACGTCGCCTTGGACGCATCTTTAAAGCCGACACGAATGTCATCGAAAATCTGGCTTGGGTCTTCGCTGCGCGGGTTGTCGTCAGTGACGAGCACACCGTCGGCCAGGCGCTCGACGATTTCCGCCATCAGCGGGCGCTTGCCGCGATCGCGGTCACCGCCACAGCCGAACAGGCACAGCAATTTACCCTTGGCGTGGGGGCGCAGGGCCTGCAGGATTTTTTCCAGGGCGTCCGGCGTGTGGGCGTAATCGACCACCACCAGCGGCTGGGTGCCGCCGCCGAGGCGCTGCATGCGACCGGCCGGGCCTTCGAGCTTCGGCAACACCCGCAGGATTTCGTCGAGGGCGTAATCCAGGCCGAGCAAGGCACCCACAGCGGCCAATACGTTGCTCAGGTTGAAACGCCCGAGCAAGGTGCTGCGCAAATGGTGCTCGCCCTGCGGCGTAACCAGCGTGGCGCGCACGCCTTCGTCATCAAAGGTGGCTTCACGGCAATACAGGTAGGCGCTGGAGTCTTCCAGGCTGTAGCTGATCAGGCGGCCGTCGCCTTGGGCGGCGGCCAGTTGGCGACCGAATTCGTCGTCCAGGTTGACCACCCGGCACTTCAGGTCATTCCAGGCAAACAGCCGGGCCTTGGTGGCGGCGTAGGCCTCCATGGTCCCGTGGTAATCCAGGTGATCGCGGGACAGGTTGGTCATCACCGCCACGTCGAACGCCAGGGCAGTCACGCGCCCCTGGTCCAGACCGTGGGACGAGACTTCCATGGCAACCGCCTTGGCACCGGCCTTTTTCAGGTCGGCCAGGGTCGCTTGCACGGCAATCGGGTTAGGCGTGGTGTGCAGCCCGCTTTGCAGCGCTCCGTAGAAACCGGTGCCCAGGGTGCCCACGATGCCGCAATGCTGACCCAGCAGGTCAAGCGCCTGGGCGACCAGTTGGGTCACGCTGGTCTTGCCGTTGGTACCGGTCACGCCCACCAGGTTCAGGGTGCGGCTCGGGTCGCCATAAAAGCGCCCGGCGATGTCCGACAATTGCGCAGCCAGGCCCTTGACCGGAATCAAAGGCACGTCGGTGATCGGCAGCACGGTGGCGCCTTCCACTTCATAGGCTACTGCCGCAGCGCCGCGTTGCAGCGCGTCGGCGATATGGTCACGGCCGTCGAACTTGCCACCCGGCACTGCCAGGAACAGGTCGCCGGCACGCACATTACGGCTGTCCAGGGTCAACTCGCGAATCAGCAGATCGCGGCCGGCGTGGGCAAAAATCTTGTTCAGGCTCAGAGACATCAGCCGCGCCCTCCATTGGCTTTTACAGCAGCGGCCGGCGGGCCGGCGTTCGCTTGTTGGGTAGCCGGCAGGTTGTCCGGCGTGATGTTCATCAGGCGCAACGTCCCGGACATCACCTTGCTGAACACCGGCGCCGATACCAGGCCACCGAAGTAACCGGCTTTGCTCGGCTCATCGATCACCACGACGATGGCGTAGCGCGGATCGCTCATCGGGCCGAAGCCTGCGAACAGCGAGCGGTAGGAGTTTTCGGCGTAGCCCTTGGTACCCACGGCGGTTTTACGCGCGGTACCGGACTTGCCTGCCACGTGATACGCCGGCACCTGGGCACGGAACACGCCACGCGGTGCTTCGATCACTTGTTGCAGCATGCCTTGCATGGTCTTCGCGACGTTTTCCGGGATCACCTGGGTCGCAGGCGGCGCCTCGTCCAGGTGGATCAGGCTCAGCGGCACCATGCGGCCGTTGTTGGCCAGCACCGAGAAGGCGTGGGCCAGCTGGATGGCTGTCACCGACAGGCCATAACCATAGGAAAGCGTGGCGGTTTCGGCCTTTTTCCAGTCACGGTAGTTCGGCAGGTTGCCCACACGTTCGCCCGGGAAGTCCAGGCCAGTGGGTTGCCCCAGGCCGACTTTCTGCGCGAGGTGGTAGATGGCTTCGCCGCCGATATCGAAGGCGACTTTACTCATGCCCACGTTACTGGAGTTGATCAGGATACCTGTCAAATCCAGCACCGGACCTTCGGTGCGCGACACGTCACGAATGGTGTATTTGCCCAGCTGCAATGTGCCCGGGTAAACCTCGACCTTGTCGGCCGGTTTCCAGCGCCCGGTTTCCAGGGCGGCACTCATGGAAATGGCTTTCATGGTCGAACCCGGCTCGAACACGTCGATCATGGCGCGGTTGCGCATCATCGCCGGTTGCAGGTTGCGACGGTTGTTGGGGTTGTAGGTCGGCTGGTTGACCATGGCGAGAATCTCGCCGGTCTTCACGTCCATGATCACCAGGCTGCCGGCTTTCGCACCGTTCTCGATGATCGCGTTACGCAGCTCACGGTTGGCCAGGTATTGCAGGCGCAGGTCAATCGACAACGCCAAGGGCTTACCGGCCTTGGCGTTTTTGGTGACCTGGACATCCTTGATCAGTCTGCCGCGCCGATCCTTGATGACCTGTCGCTTGCCGGGAACCCCGGCCAGCCATTCGTCGTAGGCGAGTTCCACGCCTTCGCGACCGTGATCATCAATGTCGGTGAAACCCACCATATGGGCAGTGGTTTCGCCGGCCGGGTAGAAACGCCGAAATTCCTCGATGCCGTAGACACCGGGGACTTTAAGGTCGAGTACTTGCTGGCCTTGTTCGGGGGTGAGCCCGCGAACCAGGTAGATGAATTCTTTATTGGCCTGGGCTTCGAGGCGTTCGCTCAGGGCTTTCGGGTCCTGGCCCAGGGCAGCAGCGAGTTCCGGCCATTTGTCCTTGGCGGTCTGCATTTCCTTGGCGTTGGCCCACAGGGTGGTCACCGGGGTACTGACGGCCAGGGGCTCGCCGTTACGGTCGGTGATCAGGCCGCGGTGTGCAGGAATCGGGATATGCCGCAGGCTACGGGCATCGCCCTGGCCGATCAGGAAGTCACGGTCCACCACTTGCAGGTCGATAATCCGCCAGGCAATCGCGCCCACCATCAGTGCCAGCAACCCCAGCACTACGCGGAAACGCCACGGGTAGAGTGCGCCCTCGAGTTTCATCATGGCGCCACCATGCGAACTTCTGCAGCGCCCGGGATGTGCATCTTCAGTTGTTCAGTGGCCAGCACTTCGATGCGGCTGTGGGCCGTCCAGGTACTTTGCTCGAGGATCAACCGGCCCCACTCCGCCTGCGCCTTGTCGCGCACGCTCAACTCCCCGTACAGGGTATTGAGCAGTTGGCGGTTGTAATGGGCGCTGTAGGACACCGCAATCGCGGACACCAGCACGCCAACAAATAGCAGCAACATAAAGAAGCTGCCGCCCGGGAGGGGCTTGGCGAAAAGCTTGCTCACCGCAACTTCTCCGCAACGCGCATGACAGCGCTACGGGCACGTGGGTTGGCCTTGAGTTCGGCTTCGGAAGCGAACTGCGCTTTGCCATGGATTTTGATTTTCGGCACAAAAGCTTCGTAACGCACCGGCAGGTTGCGCGGCAGGTTGTCGGACTCGCCCTTGACCAGGCGACGCATGAACAATTTGACGATGCGGTCTTCCAGGGAGTGGAAGCTGATCACCACCAGGCGACCGCCCACTTCCAGAGCTTCCAGGGCGGCTTCGAGGCCGGCTTCCAGGTCGCCCAATTCGTTGTTGACGTGAATACGCAGGCCCTGGAACGCACGGGTTGCCGGGTTCTTGCCCTTTTCCCATGCAGGGTTGGCGACTTTCAGCACCTCAGCCAGGTCGGCCGTGCGCTCGAACGGCTGGATTTCCCGGCGTTCGACCACGGCACGCGCCATGCGGCCAGCGAAGCGCTCTTCGCCGTATTCCTTGAACACACGGGTGATTTCTTCGTGGGGAGCGGTAGCGATGAACTGCGCGGCGCTGATGCCACGGCTTGGGTCCATGCGCATGTCCAGCGGGCCGTCGTTCATGAAACTGAAGCCACGCTCAGGGTCGTCCAGCTGTGGGGAAGACACGCCCAGGTCCAGCAGAACCCCGGCCACCTTGCCCGCCATGCCACGTTCGGCGACTTCTGCACCGAGCTCGGCAAAGCTGCGCTGCACAACGACAAAGCGGCCGTCTTCGGCCGCTAGCGCTTGCCCGGTGGCAATCGCTTGAGGGTCTTTGTCGAACCCGAGGAGCTTACCGTCCGGACCCAGCTGGCTGAGGATCAGCCGACTGTGCCCGCCCCTGCCGAAGGTGCCATCCAAATAGCAGCCATCCGCGCGTACGGCGAGAGCCTCAACGGCTTCGTCAAGCAGTACGGTGATGTGGTTAAAGCCGCTATCAATAGTCACAGGATCAAATCACGCAGTTCATCAGGCATGGCGCCCGGTTGTTGAATAGCAGCCAGGTCAGCTGCAGAAACAGCATCCCAGGCATCTTCGTCCCACAATTGGAACTTGTTCAGTTGGCCTACCAGCATCGCGCGCTTGTCCAATTTGGCGTATTCGCGCAGACGCGGTGGAACCAGGAAACGACCACTGCCATCGAGTTCGAGGTCGACGGCATTACCAATCAGCAAGCGTTGCAGGCGGCGGTTCTCTTCACGCAGTGAAGGCAGTGCACGCAACTTGGTTTCAATCAGCTCCCACTCATCGAGCGGGTACACACATAAACAGGGATCAACGGCATCGATGGTGATGATTAATTGCCCGGAACTTCGCGAAATGAGCTCGTCACGATACCGGCTCGGCATGGCGAGACGGCCTTTTGCATCGAGACTGATAGCGTTAGCTCCGCGAAACACAGATGCGTTTCTCCAAATTTTAGCGTTTTACGTTCAAAAAACCCACTTTGTGCCACTTTCCGCCACTTGCGCACACTATAGGAATGCGCCCACCACACCGTCAAGGCGCGGATTCAAGGAAAAGCCTTACAGAACGGAGATTTAGGAAGGTAAAGGGAGGAGAAACGAGAGTTTGACGGCGATTTTGACTCAACAACACCAAATAACTCAAAGAGCTAAGGCTTAAAGTTAAAGTAATTTATTAAGAGTAAGATTTTTTCGGTATTACGAAGACGCATCTGCTGACGATTCAGCAGGGAGGGATTCTCGCGTTACTACCAGGTTCCTGCCCGAGATTCGGACAGAAGGAAAAAAGGTGGAGAGTCGATCTGTAAGCCGGGTTCTGTCTTGAACAGTCATTCGTCTACGATGGCCATCACTGGACATCTTTAGCAACCTACCCGGTCCCAGCGCGGGCCACGCCTTGGGACCCTATTTGGTCTTGCTCCAAGTGGGGTTTACCTAGCCACGAACTGTTGCCAGTCGTGCGGTGCGCTCTTACCGCACCTTTTCACCCTTACCGGTACCGAAGTACTTAGGCGGTTATTTTCTGTGGCACTTTCCGTAGGCTCACGCCTCCCAGGCATTACCTGGCACTTCGCCCTATGGAGCCCGGACTTTCCTCCCCCCTCTAATTTTCATAGAAGGCAGCGACTGTCCAATCGACTCTCCGCCGCGCAGGTTAACGGCACGGCGGCGTTAGAACAAGTATTAAAAGACACTAATGCCATCATGTTCAGACGGAGTGCAGGTTAGAACCCGGAACTATTCGCCCTTTTGTTTATCCAGCGCCACTTGATACAGGACGTTCTTGCGTACGCCAGTTATTTCCGCGGCCAATGCAGCGGCGCGCTTCAATGGCATCTCCTTGAGCAGCAGGTCAAGAATGCGCATTGCCTCGCTGCCCACGGCATCTTCGCTTTCCGGCGCCGACCAGCCGGCTACCAGCACCACGCACTCGCCGCGCTGCTGATTGCTGTCGCCCTCGACAAATTCGCGCAGTTCCTGCAGCGGCAAGCCCTTGAGGGTTTCGAAGGTCTTGGTGATTTCTCGCGCCAGCAGTGCCAGGCGATCGCCGCCGAACACCAGCTCCATATCCTGCAGGCACTCAAGGATGCGGTGCGGGGCTTCGTAGAAGATCAGCGTGCGTGGCTCTTCCTTTACCAGTTCCAGGCGCGCCCGGCGCCCGACGGCCTTGGCGGGCAGGAAGCCTTCGAAGATAAACCGGTCCGACGGCAAGCCGGCAGCAGACAATGCAGCAATCAGCGCGCACGCTCCCGGAACAGGCACTACATTGATACCAGCCGCCCGCGCCTGGCGAACCAGATGATAGCCAGGGTCGGAAATCAGCGGCGTACCCGCATCCGAGATCAACGCCACGTCATCACCCGCCAACAAACGAGTGATAAAACGACTGCCTTCTTCACGCTCGTTGTGTTCGTGACAGGCGGCCAAGGGGGTCGGAATACCGAAATGCTGCATCAACCGCTGGGAGTGCCGAGTGTCTTCAGCCGCGATCAGTTTTACGTCGCGCAACACTTTCAGCGCACGCGCACTGATGTCGTCCAGGTTGCCAATGGGCGTCGCCACGACAAAAAGCGAGCCTGCAGTGGAATTCAAAGGACCTGGAGCAGTCAAAACGCACACCTCGATGGTTGGCAAAAGCCACATTGTAGCGCGTAGACGCCTTGAATATATGCCCGCGGGGCGGGTTCGATTTCAGCCGCCTATAGGGTCCTGCAACATTTACACGACCTAAATAGACGGTTTCACGCCAGTAACATCGCGCCCCGGCCAGTGCTTGGGTACAATTCCACGCTAATTTGATCGGTATCAGGAACACTTACATGATCGCTTGCCTGCGGCTGTTCTCTGCCCTCTGCCTCGCTGCCCTGTTGGCGGCTTGCGCCAGCTCGCCCTCGTCCAGCCTTGGCGACCTCCCCCGGACTCCGGATGCCAGCATCGAGCAACTGCTCGAACAGGCGACTTCGGCCAAGACTCCGGAAAAAGCCGCGCTGTTGCGCTTGAGTGCGGCTGACCTGGCGTTTCACCAAAACAATCCGGGACGCTCGGCGCAGATTCTTGCCCAGGTGCCACTGGACGTCCTGAAACCGGCGGCGCAGGTATTTGCCAGCACCCTGTCGGCTGAACTGGCGATGGCCCGCAACCAGCCCAAGGCAGCGTTGACGGCCTTGAATCACCCGAGCCTGCAAAGCCTCAAGGAACTGCCGCCTGAACAGCAGATCCGCACGGGCACCGTGCATGCCCGCGCCTATGAGGCCGACGGCCAGACCCTGGCCGCCGCCCGCGAGCGCGTCGCCATGGCCCCGCTGCTGACGGGCGATGCCTACAACAGCAACCACGAAGCCATCTGGGCACTGATTGCCGCCTTGCCTGCCGATCAACTGCAAGCCAGCGGCAACCCGACGCTGGACGGCTGGATCAGCCTGGCCCAGGCAGTCAAGGGCGCCGGTACTCTGGAGCAACAGCAGGCGGCCATCGACACCTGGCGCGCCCAGAACCCTGGCCACCCGGCAGCTTCGCAATTGCCGCAGCCGCTGACCAAGCTCAAGGAACTGGCCAGCCAGCCGCTGAACAAGATCGCCCTGCTGCTGCCGCAGGAAGGTCCGCTGGCCGGCGTTGCCAAGGCGCTGCGCGAAGGCTTCATGGCCGCGCACTACCAGGCTGAACAAGCCGGGCAGAAGCCGCCGGTGATCGAGTTCTACGACAGCTCGCGCCTGACCTCCATCGACGACTTCTACGCCAAGGCCCAGGCCGCCGGCGTACAACTGGTGGTCGGCCCGCTGGAGAAACCGCTGGTCAAGCAACTCAGCGCACGCCCGCAATTGCCGATCACCACCCTGGCCCTGAACTACAGCGAAGCCGACCAGAACCCGGCGCAACTGTTCCAGTTTGGCCTGGCCGCTGAAGACGAAGCCCGTGAAGTGTCCCGTCGTGCTCGCGCCGATGGCCTGCACCGCGCCGCCGCCATGGTGCCGAAAGGCGAATGGGGCGAGCGCGTCTACAAGGCATTCCGTCAGGATTGGGAAGCCAATGGCGGCACCGTGGTGGGCGTCGAGTACGTTGACCAGCCGGTAGCCCTGGCCCAGCAGATTGCCGACCTGTTCCAGCTGCGCAAGAGCGAAGGCCGCGCCAAGAGCCTGCAAAGCACGGTAGGTTCGGATGTTTCCGCCCAGCCATCGCGCCGCCAGGACATCGAGTTCATCTTCCTGGCCGTGACTCCGCAACTGGCCCAGCAGATCAAGCCGACCCTGAACTTCCAATACGCTGGCGACGTGCCGGTGTATGCGACGTCCCACGTGTTCAGCGCCAGTGGCGACAAGAACCAGTACCTGGACATGACCAACGTGATGTTCTGCGAAACCCCTTGGCTGCTGAACACCACCGACCCGCTGCGCAACCAGGTCGCCGCCCAATGGCCACAAGCCAACGGCAGCCTTGGCCGCCTGTACGCGATGGGTGTGGATGCCTACCGCCTGGCGCCGCGCCTGGGGCAGCTCAAGGCACTGCCGGACACTCGTGTCGACGGCCTGTCGGGCAACCTGGGCGTCAGCGCCAGCCAGCGTGTCGACCGCCAGATGCCATGGGCGAAGTTCGTCGGTGGCGAGATCCAGCGCCTGCCTGATACCCCGCGCTGATGCCCGAGCGGTCAAGCGCACAAAGCGGCAAGGACGCCGAACTTCAAGCTCTCGAGTACCTGCAACGACAAGGTCTGCGCCTCCTGGCGCAGAACTGGTTATGCAAACGCGGCGAGCTTGATCTGGTCATGCTTGACGGCGATACAGTAGTATTTGTCGAAGTCCGCTACAGAAAACACGCACAATGGGGTGGCGCGCTCGCCAGTATCGACGGGCGCAAGCGCCAGAAGCTGATACTCGCCGCGCAGTTTTTCCTGCTCAAGGAGCGTCGCTGGGCCGATCATCCCTGCCGTTTCGATGTGGTTGCCATAGAAAGCACTCCCCGGGGAACAGCCGATCTGAACTGGCTGCAAGATGCCTTTGACAGCTGATTCGCCGGACATCTACACCGCACACTTTTGCTCTTTGCTTTGCGGGCTGCACATTCCTGTGCCAAACAGCCGCGCTACTTAAGGTCACACAGATGGACATGCAATCCCGAATTCGCCAGCTTTTCCAGGCCAGTATCGATACCAAGCAACAGGCGATGGACGTACTTGCACCGCACATCGAGCAAGCCAGTCAGGTCATGGTCAACGCCTTGCTCAACGAAGGCAAAATGCTTTCGTGCGGCAACGGCGGTTCGGCCGGCGATGCCCAGCATTTCTCCTCCGAGCTGCTCAACCGCTTCGAGCGTGAGCGCCCGAGCCTGCCGGCCATCGCCCTGACCACCGACACCTCGACGATCACCTCGATCGCCAACGACTACAGCTACAACGAAATCTTCTCCAAACAGATCCGCGCCCTTGGCCAGCCGGGGGACGTCCTGCTGGCGATCTCCACCAGCGGTAACTCGGCGAATATTATTCAAGCGATCCAGGCCGCACATGATCGTGAAATGATTGTCGTAGCATTGACCGGACGCGACGGCGGCGGCATGGCCTCGCTGCTGTTGCCCGAAGACGTGGAAATCCGCGTCCCGGCCAATGTCACCGCACGTATCCAGGAAGTCCACCTGCTGGCGATCCACTGCCTGTGCGATCTGATCGACAGCCAACTGTTCGGGAGTGAAGAATGACCGTTAAACGCCTTAGCCTATTGGCAATCACGCTGTGCCTAGGCATCAGCGGCTGCAGCTCGGTAATCGAAGCGAGCCGCGACACGCCCATCCAGGACGATAAAGGCACCCGCACTTTCGGCAGCAAAATCGATGACTCACTGATCGAGACCAAGGTTTCCGTCAACGTGTCCAAGGCCGCTCCAGACCTGGGCAACGGCGCATCGCGCATCGTGGTCGTCAGCTTCAACGGCGTGGTGCTGCTCACCGGCCAAACCCCGCGCGCCGACTTGAAGGCCCAGGCTGAACAAGCTGCCGCCACTGTGCAGCGGGTCAAGAAGGTTCACAACGAACTGCAGGTGATGGAGCCGATCACCCTGCTGGCAATCAGCAACGACGCCCTGCTGACCACCAAGATCAAGACCCAGATGCTGACCGACAGCGCCATTCCCGGCTCTCGGATCAAGATCGTCACCGACAACGGCATCGTCTACATGATGGGCCTGCTGACCCAGGCAGAAGCCACCCGCGCCGCCAACCTGGTACAAAGTGTGTCCGGCGTACAGAAGATCGTGAAGCTGTTCGAATACATCGACTGATCTATCGTCAGCCACAAAAAAGGGCGCCGTGCATTGATTGCACGGCGCCCTTTTTATTGACTACAGGTTACTGGTACTGCTGGTACGGGTTGCCCTGGAACTGGTTGTTCTGTTGTGGCGCCTGTTGCTGCTGGGCGGCCGGCTGACCGTACTGCTGGCCTGGGATCGGACCCAGGTTGACCTCTACACGACGGTTCTGGGCACGACCATTGACGTCGGCGTTGCTGGCGATCGGGTTATCCGGGCCGGCACCGCGGGCACTCAGGTTGGTCGGGCTGACACCTTGGGAGGTCAGGTAATTGGCCACGCTCTGCGCACGACGCTGGGACAGGTCCATGTTGAGCTGACGGCTGCCGGTGCTGTCGGTGTAGCCAACGATCTGGATGGTGTTCTGGTTGAACTGCTTCAGCGAGTTCGCCAGGTTGTTCAGCGGCGTGTAGAAGCTGCTGGAAATCGCATCCGAGTTGGTGGCGAAGGTGATGTTACCCGGCATGATCAGCTTGATCTGGTCGCCCTGGCGCTGCACTTCGACACCGGTGTTGGCCATGCTGGCACGCAGTTTCTTTTCCTGCTGGTCGGCGTAGTAGCCGTAGCCCGCACCACCGATACCGGCGACGGCAGCGCCGATCAACGCACCCTTGCCGCGGTTGTTGTGGTCGATGGCTGCACCCGCCAACGCACCAGCCAGGGCGCCCAGGCCACCATACTTGGCGGTGTTGCTCACACCGGAAGAGCCACCACCCTGTGCCTGGCTGCCGTCATAAGGATTAGGTGAAGCGCAGCCCGACAACAGGGCTACGGCAGTAGCAACAACAAGCAGACGACGAGAAGTGAACATGAAGGAAGCTCCTACTTTTGCATTCGGTGATGCAGAGGACATTGGCATTGGACCTGTGCCGAGCTTGGAACACGACAAACGGTAAAAATTCCATCTCCACACAAGCCCGGCCACACTCAAACCCTAGCAGAGACTTCCTGAACGGTGATTGTCATTTTCTCTATATGTTTCGTCTGATAGTTGCCACTTGGTATCCGAAAAACTACCCACATTTTGCTTCACGCGCGGACAAACGGATTCTCACGCATTTCATCTCCCAGGCGCGTGTCCGGACCGTGCCCTGTCACCACCACCGCCGCCTCATCCAGGGTGTAGAGCCGTTGCTTGATCGAGCGCACGATGGTCGCCTGGTCACCGCCCCACAAATCCGTACGGCCCACGCCGCGCCGAAACAGGGTGTCGCCGGCAATCAGCAACTTCGCATCGGCGAACCAGAAACTCATCGAGCCGGGTGTGTGTCCAGGTGTATGCAAGGCAACCCCGCAACCACAGGCCAGCTCTTCTTCATCCTCCAGCCAACGATCCGGCGACGGCACTGGCGTGTAAGGCACGCGGAACATCTGGCACTGCATTTCCAGGTTGTCCCACAGAAACTGGTCTTCCTTGTGCAGGTGCAGGGTAGCGCCGGTTTTTTCCTTCAACTGCCCGGAGGCCAGGAAGTGATCGAGATGGGCGTGGGTGTGAATAATGCTGACCACTTTCAGGCCCAGCGCATCGAGGCGCGCCAGGATCAGCTCATGGTTGCCGCCCGGGTCGACGACGATGGCTTTTTTGGTGACGGGGTCGCCGATGATCGTGCAGTTGCACTGCAACGGGCCTACCGGGAACGTTTCGCGGATCAGCGCGGGAGACTGAATATTCATGGGTATTCCTGCAAATTCAAAGGCAAACTCTTTTGTACTGCATTCCGGCGCACAGTATGTTCGACCCTGCACCCGATCCGAAAGCGCTCGCGAGCGCACGGCTGTCAAACCCGGCAACTGCTAAGCTACTCTGGCGCCAGTCATACAACGCGCAACGTATAGCGCATGGAGTGGGACTTATGGCGACCCTCAGCCCATTGATCATCTGCGAACACTGCGATTGCGTGTACGAAAAAGTCGCGCTCGCCAAACATCAGAAGACCCTTTGCACCCGCTGCGCAGGCGTACTCCAGCGTTATAACGGGCTGTCGGTGGAACAACGCCTGGCCCTGACCCTGACCGCCACCGTGCTGTGGATTTTCGCCAACTTCTACCCGGTGATGAGCATCAGCCTGCAAGGCCTGAAAAGCAGCGCCACGTTATGGGATTCGGTGGTCGCACTGGCCCAGGGCCCGATCACCTTCATCGCGCTGGTGGCGGCGATTTCCATCATCATCGCGCCGGTGTTCCAGTTGCTGCTGTTGATCTGGGTGCTGGGCTTTGCGATGAAGGGCCAACGCTCGCCGGCGTTCAAGCTGTGCATGCGCTGGCTCGAAGCGCTTCGGCCCTGGAGCATGCTCGAAGTCTGCCTGCTGGGCGCCATGGTGGCGGTGTTCAAACTCGCCGGCATGCTGGATGTGTTGCCCGGCACCGGCCTGTTTGCCCTGGCCGCTCTCAGCCTGTTGCTGATCCGCATTGCCGGGCGTGATATTCGCGACCTGTGGGACATTTTATGAGCCGTCCACCGACCGCCAGCGAACTGAACCTGTGCCTGTGCCACAGCTGCGGCCAGGCTTGCGACGTCAGCACCGCGCCCGACGAATGCGAGCGTTGCGGCGCGCCGCTGCACCGGCGCAAGGTCCATTCGCTGACCCGTACCTGGGCCTATATGCTGACGGCGCTGGCGTTTTACGTGCCCGCCAACTTACTGCCGGTGATGAACACCTCGATGCTCGGCTCGGGCGCCGACAGCACCATCATGAGCGGCGTGCTGGAGTTCTGGCAGCACGGCGCCTGGGACATCGCCCTGATCATTTTCATCGCCAGCATCGCGGTGCCGGGTATCAAGTTCGTCGCATTGACGTTGCTGCTGGTCACCGTGCAGCGCAATAACCAGTGGGCGCGCAAGGAGCGCTCGAAGCTGTTTCGCTTCGTCGAAGTGATTGGCTACTGGTCGATGCTGGATGTGATCGTGGTGGCCTTGGTGGCCGCCCTGGTGCGGTTCCAGGCCCTGGGCACCATCGAGCCGCGCCTGGGCATTCTGTTCTTTGGCCTGGTGGTGGTTTTCACCATGCTCTCGGCAATGAGTTTCGACCCGCGCCTGATCTGGGAAAACCCACACAACGAGGAGATGCCGGATGGCGTCGCAAACCACTGACAAACCGCAGCCTGCGGGCTCGCCTGCGATCAAGACGCGGCGCTTCAGCGTCTCGCTGGTGTGGATCGTGCCGATTGTCGCGGTGCTGGTGGGCATTTCGCTGGTGGTGCACAGCATCCTTCAGCAAGGGCCGAGCATTACCATTACCTTCAAGACCGGCAGCGGCCTGACCGCCAACAAGACCGACGTGAAATACCGCAACGTGGTGATCGGCCAGGTGACTGATGTGGAGTTGAGCGACGATCAGAAAAGCGTCAACGCCACGATCAAACTGTCCAAACAGGCTGAAAGCTTCACCCGTGAAGACTCGCAGTTCTGGGTGGTGCGCCCACGTATCGGCGCCGGTGGCGTTTCCGGTATCGACACGCTGCTCTCCGGGGATTACATCGGCGCCGATATCGGCCAGTCCGATACCCGCGCCAACCGGTTCACCGGCCTGGAAAACCCGCCGCCCATTACCTATGGCGAACCGGGCAAGCGCTTCACGCTGCACACCCAGGATCTGGGTTCGCTGGATATCGGCTCCCCCGTGTACTACCGCAAGATTCCCGTTGGCCAGGTGGTGGCCTATGCCCTGGACGCTGATGGCAAGGGCGTGAACATCGACGTGTTCGTGCATGCACCCAATGACGCCTACGTCACCGAGAACACCCGGTTCTGGAACGCCAGCGGGATTGATGTGAGTGTCGGCGCCAACGGGTTTGCGCTGAAAACCGAATCCTTGTCGTCCATGCTGGTGGGCGGCATCGCCTTCCTCGCCCCGCCCTACAGCCCCAACGACAAGCCGGCCGACGAAGAACACTCCTATGAACTGTTCGCCGACCAGCAAACCGCGCTGGCCCCGCCCAATGGCAAGGCGCAATACCTGAACCTGCGGTTCGACCAGGCCTTGCGCGGGCTTACGGTGGGTGCGCCAGTGGAGTTCCTGGGTATCGAATTCGGCAAAGTGGTGTCGATCAACCTGGATTTCGACGAGAAAAAACGCAGCTTCCCGGTCAACGTCGGCATAGTGATCTACCCGCAGCGTCTCGGCGAAGCCAACACCAAAATGCTCACGGTCTTGAAGCATGACCCCAACGACGAAGCTGGCGGTGTGCGCCTGATAGGCAGCTTCATCGAACACGGCCTGCGCGCCCAGGCCCGCAGCGGCAACCTGCTCACTGGCCAGCTCTATATCGCCCTGGACTTCTTCCCCAAGGCCGACAAAGTCGTGTTTGACCCGAACCTGCGCCCCGTCAGTATTCCGACCATCCCCGGCAACCTGGAACAACTGCAGGAAAAACTCGAAGGCATCGTCAACAAGATCAACCAGCTGCCGATCGAGCGAATTGCCGGCAACCTCGACGGCAGCCTGGTGGAACTGCGCAAGGGTCTCGGCCAGTTCAACGCCAAGACACTGCCGGGGGTGCAAAACACGCTGGCCGACGTGAGTAAAACCCTGCAATCCGCCAGTTCGACCCTGGCCGAGGATTCGCCGCAACGGGAACAGTTGACCCAGACCCTGGACGAACTGAGCCGCATGTCGCGCTCCCTGCGAGAGCTGTCGGACTACCTGGCACGCCATCCCGAATCGCTGATTCGCGGTCGCCCCGACAACGCCGCGCCCTCCGACCTGCAAGGGCCACCGCGCAAATGACCACAGGAGCAACCACCATGGCTTTGCCGCTGAAGATCACGCTGCTCACCGGGTTGCTGCTGCTGACGGCGTGCCGCAGTGAGCCCATTCAATTTCATACCCTGACGCCGGTGCAGCGCAGCAATGCGTCATTGGCCGCGGGGGGCGAGATCCGGATTGAAAGCATCACGGTCCCGCCACAGGTCGACCGGCCGCAGATTGTCATCCGCCAGGGTGACAGCGGCGTGGCCATTCTCGAGACGCAATGGTGGGCTGCCAGCCTGGTGGATGAGTTGCGCAGCGCGCTGGTGGATCAACTCGCCAGCAGCCGGAAAAACCTGGCGGTGCGCATTGAGGTCCAGCGCTTTGACTCGATCCCCGGGCAGTACGCCCTGCTCGACGTCAAATGGCGGCTTCGCCAGACGGGCACGGACGAACGCACGCCGCTGACGTGTCGCACGGTGGTGCAGTCGCCATCCGGCCCGACCATTGATGACCTGGTGATCGCGCAGCAAAACAACGTCAAGCGGTTTGCCGCGCTGCTCAGCCAGGCCGCCGACAAGTCACCGAGTGAATGCCCGCCCGCGAATCTACCCTAACAACCCCATCTCCTGAGCGCGCGCCACCGCCTGGGTGCGTCGCTCCACTCCCAACTTGCTGTTGATATGGCTGGCGTGGGTTTTCACGGTGTGCAGGGAGATAAACAGCTGATTGCTGATTTCCTGGTTCGAGCAACCCTGGGCGATCAAGTGCAGCACTGCCAGCTCGCGGGTGCTCAGGGTTTCAAGGGTGTGTGGGGCTTCCACCACCGCAACATTCGGCAAGCGTGCCAGCAGGCTTTGGTTCAGCAGGCCATGGGGATCCCGCGACAGCTGCTCCCGCGTCCAGTCGGGGTAACGCTCCAGCAAGCGCTGGAAAGGTTGCATCGCGCCACCGGCAGCCGCTTCGAGTGCGCGGGCAAACACCGGGCGGGCCTGGGCTTCCTGGCCACCGTCCAGCAGTAACAGTGCCTGCTGGGTCAGCGCCATCAGGCTGATCATCTGCCGGCCGCTGTTATGGGCCTGGCGTGCCAGTTCATCGAGCCGTTGCAGTGAAGCCGCCGGCTGATGACGGATGGCGTCGAGTGCCGCCTGTTGCAACTCGATATGTTGCGGCAGGTGCGGGTGGAACTCCGGTGCGGCAGCGGCCTGTTCACCGTTGTAGGTTTGCCCCAGCCGCGTCAGCCAGGCATCGGCCAGGTCGGTGCGCCCCTGAGCCAGCCATAGCTCGCATTTGACCAGGGTGATCATCGCCAGATAGAAAATCGGCGGCACGTCCCAGATATGCATCAAGCGCTCGGCCTCGGCCAATTCGGCAAAGGCCACGGAGAAGTCGCCACGGCGACCTTCGAAGCTGGCGATCACACAGTGGCCGATCAACACGCTGATATCCCGACAGGCTCGCGCCTCCGTCAATCCGGCACGCAGCCGAGCGAGCCCGGCTTCAGGCTGGCAGCGCATCAGCAGCAAATAGCCTTCGTACAACGCCAGGCGCGCGCGCACTGCGTACAGCCGTTGCGGCGCCAGGCCTTGCAAACGTTGCAGGCCCTGGCGCACTTCATCCAGTGACCGCAGGATCTCGCCACGGGCCTGCAGTACACGCGCTCGGTCGTAATGGGCCAGCGCTTCGAACAATGGATTGCCGACCCGCTGCGCCAACTCCAGGGATTCGCGGTTCAGGCCGCGGGCGCGCCACAGGTCGGCGTCGACAATGGCCAGGTTGGACAGGGTCGACAGGCACATCAACCGCTGGCCATAGCGTTTGTGCGGCAGGCTTTCCAGGGCCTCGCTGCAATACGACTGGGTCAGCTCACGATCACCACGGCCCCGGGCAATAATCCCGCTGAGGGCCAGCCATTGCGCCAGCATCGACTTTTGCGCGGTGGCCGACGGGGCCGGTAAAAAACGGCTGAGGTGGCTGGCCAGTTCCTGCGCCGCATCCAGCTGGCAGGCCAGGCCCAACGCCCAGCTGTAGAGCACGATCAGGCGTGGCGTACTCATCAGCAAACTGTCGGGCAAGTCCATTTTCCAGCGCAGCAGCATGCCGACATTCTGCTCCGCCAGCAGTTGCTCTTCGGACAGGTTCTGCACCAGGTTTGCCGCCACATCCAGGTGACCCGCACGCAGCGCCTGCTCCACTGCCTCGTCGATCAAGCCCTGGGCATTGAACCAGCGGCAGGCCCGCAGGTGCAGGCTGGCTGCCGGCAACACGGCATTGCTCGCGCGCCGGGTGCGCAGCAGGTCGGAAAACAGATGGTGATAACGGTACCAATGGCCCTGCTCGTCCAGCGGCACCAGGAATACCTGGTGGGCTTGCAGGTAGCGCAGGATTTCCGTGCTGTCGTGGGCCTCGCGCACGGCGTCGCACAGCTCGCTGCAAAAGCGCTCCTGGGACGCGGTGTCGTAGAGGAACGCCTGGACTTCCGAGGGCAGGCAGTCGATGACCTCTTCGAGCAGGTAATCGCGGATCAGCCCTTCCCCGCCGTGCAAACCCTGGGGCAGCGTACCTTCGCTGCCGGCCTCGGAAGCCGCCAGCAGCCAGAAACGCAGGCCGGCCACCCAGCCTTCGCTGCGCCGGATCAGGTTATCCAGGGCTTCACCACGCAATGAACTGCTGTGGCGATCCAGCAGCGCCAGGGATTCGCCGTGAGTCAGGCGCAGGTCCTGCTCGTGCAGTTCCAGCAAATGCCGGGACAGGCGCAGTCGGGCCAGGTGCCAGTCGGGACGCTGGCGGCTGGTGACCAGCACCAGCAGGCCGTCGGGCAGGTGATTGAGGAAAAATTGCAGGCAGCGGTCGAGTACCGGGCCTTGGGCCAGATGGTAGTCATCCAGCACCAGCAACAGCGGCGCCTGGGTCGACAGGTGCACCGTCAGTTCATCCAGCAGGCCGTCGAGCCATTCTTCAAAGGCGAAGGGTTGGTGACGCTGGCGCATTTTCAGCAGGCCCAGGGATTGGGCGCCCAACTGCGGGAAGTATTGCTGCAAGCCATCGAGCAGGCGTTCAAGAAAACGTCCCGGGTCGTTGTCCCGGGGACTTAGCCCCAACCACAAGCTTTGCCAGTGGGCCGGCAGGCTCTGGCAGAACTCCACCGCCAGCGAACTCTTGCCGAACCCGGCCGGGGCGCTGACCAGCAACAGACGCCCGGCCAGCCCTTCGCTCAGCCGTTCGCACAGGCGCGGTCGCAACACATAGCCGTCAGGCAGTGGGGGTCGATAGAAGCGCCCTTCCAGGGTCGGAATCACCGCGCTGGCAGGCCCTTGAATTCGGGACAGATCAGTCATCGCCGGGCTCTTGTAGAAGGCTGTTGTCGGCATTGCAGATGTCCGCAGACTAGCGGTAAAAGCGGCAGCTTTGTAGATCTTTGCAACATTTGTCTGAAAAAGACTACAACAAAAAATATCCGGACTTCTTCTGTAACGACCGACACTCTGTGGCGAGGGAGCTTGCTCCCGCTGGAGTGCGCAGCGCTCCCGTTTTTGGGGCTGCTACGCATCCCTGCGGGAGCAAGCTCCCTCGCCACAGTGGTCCGGCAAAAAAAGCCCCGAACCAGTCGGGGCTTCTTCGAGGATGCGGCCTCGTTTACAGCAAGTTAGCGAACACCATCCTGGCGCAGGGCCGCCGGGGTGAAGTCGCTGGTGGTGGCGGTGAAGCCGAAGTCATAGGCCTGTTTCTCTTCGTTCTTCATGCCCAGTGCCAGGTAGCGGCCGGACTGCAGGTCGTAGAGGGTTTCGAGGGCGTACCACGGCACTTGCTTGTCGTAGTAGTTCTCGGCATGGGCTTCAGCCACGCGCCACAGCTGGCCACGACCGTCGTAGTGGTCGATGACCGCGGCTTGCCAGGTGTCTTCGTCGATGAAGAAGTCACGCTTGGCATAAATGTGGCGCTGGCCTTCCTTCAGGGTTGCAACCACATGCCACACACGGCGCAGCTCGTAGCGAGCCAGGTCCTGGTTGATGTGGCCGGCCTTGATGATGTCGACATACTTGAGCTTCGGATCGTCAAGTTTGTAGCTGTTTTCGGCGATGTAGAGCTCTTTCTTGCCTTCCAGTTTCCAGTCGTAGCGGTCCGGTGCACCGTTGAACATGTCGAGGTTGTCGGAGGTACGCAGGCCGTCGGCGGCGGTACCCGGGCCGTCATACGACACTTGCGGTGCCCGGCGCACACGACGCTGGCCGGCGTTGTAGACCCACGCCGAACGCGGCTCTTTCACCTGGTCGAGGGTTTCGTGCACCAGCAGCACACCACCGGCCAGACGTGCCGGCGCAGTCACTTGCTGCTTGAAGTAGAACAGGATGTTGCCCGGGTTTTTCGGGTCGTAGTCCTTCATCTTGTCGCGGAACACGAACTGATCACGGAAATACACCAGGCTGAACGAGCCGTTGGTTTGCGGCGTGGCCTGGGTCACCAGGCGGGTCACGCTGCCGCCGCGATAGCGGGTGATGTGGTTCCAGATCACTTCAACGCCGCTTTTCGGAATCGGGAACGGTACGGCGGTTTCAAAGTTTTCCAGGCCGTTGCCGCCGGACACCAGGTTGGTGCTGGTGGCGTTTTTCTTGATGGCGGCGAACACATCAGCTGGCACCGTGGCGCCGCGATGGGTCGGGTAGACCGGCATCTTGAAGGTGTCGGGGTAGCGCTTGAACATCGCGTACTGCCCCGGCGCCAGCTTGTCCTTGTACTGCTCGACGTTCTGCGCGGTGATGGTGAATTGCGGTTGTTCGTTGGCGTATGGGTTGGCGAGGAAGCCACGGGCATCCACGGCGCCGGCGTTGGTGGGCAGCGGCGACCATTTAGGGATGGTGCCGGCCGCGTTACCGGCCATTTCGGCGCCCATCGGGGTCAGGGTCGTGCCGAGCTTGGCGGCTTCATCCGCCGAGACCGCCGCCATGACGCTACCCGCCATGATCGACAGCCCCAGCACACCCACCTGCAACAGATTTTTAGTTATTTTCATGTTCTGGTTCTTCCTTAAAACATACTGCTTAAAGAGAGTGTGCTTAGAAGTTCACGCCAGCGCTCAAGGCGATAAAGTCACGGTCATCCACCGTGGTGAATTTGCCGCCAAAGAAGTTGGTGTAGTTGAGGCTGACGGTGTAGGTGTTCTGGTACTCGGCATCGACACCCAGGCTGACGGCCTTGCGCCCCTCTTCAAAGTTGCCGCCAGGACCTGGCGAGTAGCCTTTGACGTCATGGGACCACGCCACGTTGGGCTTGAGGTTTACACCGGCGAAGACGTCCGGGTACTCCCAGATGGCACGAGCGCGATAGCCCCAGGAGGTGGCCGTGGTGTAGCCGTCGTTGTTGCAGTTGGTGTTCAGGCCAGCGGCGTTCGGCAGACCGGCGCCGTTGGCCGTCGAGTTGTTAAGGGCGTTACAGAACCCGCCTGGCAGCGTGCCAGGACCGAAGACCGGATCTCGGCCATAACGTGCGTCGGATTTGCTTTCCAGGCCACCGACGTGGGTCACGCCAATTTCACCGACCGTGGTCAAACGACTGGCGCCCATGACCTGATCAAAGAAGTGCGTAAAGGTGGTCTGGAACTGCGTCACTTCTTTGCGATTGTAGCCATGCAGATCCTGGCCTGGCGTGCCCTTCAGCACCGAGGCATTCCCGTAGCCCGGAATCGGCGTGACACCCGCATAAAGAATGTCGGTGGTGCTGAGCTGTACTGGGGCATTTGGCCGATAGCTCAACTCACCGCTCCAGGCAGTACCGGTAGGCAGCGTGGTGGAGAAGCTCAAGCCGTACAGGCGGATGTCTTCAGGGTACTCAATGAAGTAGTTGGAACTGCCCGCAACAATCAGCGGCCGCAGCGCACCCAGCGGCCCCAAAGGCCGGGTATAGGCCGATGCTGGCGCACCTTGGGCGCTGAAGATCGGCGCACGGCTGTGGTAGTTCATGAAGTAGGCGCCGAATTCGGTATCCAGCGGCTCGAAGTTGTAGTGCATCGCCACGCCGAACTGACCGCTGTCGCGGGCGTCACGGTCCGGCCCACGGCGCACCAGCACACCTTCGTTGTTCACATCCACGCCCAGGGCGTTGAGGGTAGGCAGTGCAGCGCCTGGAATGGTCGAGCGCTTGTTCAGCACCCGCAGGTTGTTGTTACAACCATCGGAAACCACATCCGGCTGCGAGAAGAACGTCCCGCAGTTGTCGGTCACCGTCTGGTCCCACTCCAACTGATAGAACGCTTCTGCCGACAAGTTATCGGTCAGCGTCTGCGACACATAGAACATGTTGACCGGGATCAGGCCTTCCTTGATCTCGGCCCCGGGACGACGGAATGCGGACACGTCGATCGGGTTGATGGAGTTGATACCGCCACCAATAAAGGTACTTTCACCCCAACTCACCACCTGCTTGCCGAACCGCACGTTACCTGGCAGATCAGCAATGGTGTAGTTGTGATAGATGAATGCATCGAGAATCTGCCCGCCAGAAGACTTGGCGCCCTCTTTGCGGTTGTTGTTGCTGACATTCTTGAAGTCCAGGTCTTCGTTTTGCAGCGCGAAGTCATACCAGTACTTGCCCCGGACAAACACGCCGGTGTCGCCGTATTTCAACTCAAGGTCATGAATGCCTTTGAAGATCTTCGAGAAGGAATCACCTTTGTCGAAGTTCAGGTGACCGTCATCCGAGGTTTGCGACAACCCCCTGCCACCGTTGTTGGCACCGATCAGGTCTTTATTTCGACCCGCCGTCGACCAACTGGCCCCGACCGACAGGGACGAGTCAAAGCTGCCTTCGATTTCACCGATGTTGAAACTGACGCCGAATGCAGGCCCGGCGAGCGTAGAGGCGAGGCTGACGGCCAAGGGCAGTTTTGCCCGGCGCCAGAACTGGTGTACTGAGATCATCGACGCTACTCCATGTGCATTATTGTTATGGCAGTGAGTCGTTTCCAAGGGCTTGTAACGGCCGGAATACAACGATTCCAATGCCGGGCGAACACATGAACCCGCCGGGCTCACAGCACCGCACCTTGAAAAACTCTGGGATGAACTATAGCCAGCAGGGGGTACCGCTTGATCCCTCTAAAGTGTGATTTGCATCACCAACCCGTCTGCCACAGTCCTTTTCGCCATGCTGACGAAGGTCAGCGACGGAAGGATGGCTGAAAATTGGCAAATCACAAGTGAAGGCTTGGACTAGAGCGCTGCCGTGCCCGCGAGGGCACGGCAAGCAGCGTCAGAGGGTAGAGAGGAAGGTGCTGTTGTTGGCCTGCCATTCGATGATGTCGATACGGATACGTTTTTTGTCGAGCTTGCCGACACTGGTCTTGGGAATTTCCGTAACAACGGCGATCTGGCTTGGAATCGCCCACTTGCTCAGGTGGCCCAATTCCACGAATGGCTTGAGATGTTCCTTGAGCTCCTTGGCCCCTATCACATGGCCATCACGCACCACCAGCAACGCAAACGGGCGCTCACCCCACTGCGGGTCGGCAATCCCCACCACCGCTACTTCGCGTACCGCCGGGTGGCGGCTGACCAGGTCCTCAAGGGCCAGCGAGGAGATCCACTCGCCGCCGGTCTTGATCACGTCCTTGATGCGGTCGCGAATATCGATCACGCCGAAGGCATCGAGGGTGGCCACATCGCCGGTGTGCATCCAGCCGCCGGCCCACAACTCAGCGCCCTTCTGCGGCTCGTTGAAATAGCCTTCGCTGAGCCATGGCGCGCGCAGCACCAGCTCGCCCTGGGATTCACCGTCGGCGGGCAGGAAGTTGCCCTCGCCGTCGATGATCGCCGCTTCCACCAATGGCCCGGGCACGCCGGCCTTGATGCGGTAGGTGGTGCGCTCGTCTTCGGTACCCGCCATCAGTTCTTCATTGAGGTGGGCGCAGGACACCAGCGGCCCGGTCTCGGACATGCCGTACGCCGCCGTCAGCTGAATCCCGCGGGCCTTGGAGGCTTCATACAGCGAACGATTGAGGGCGCTGCCACCGATGACGATTTTCCATCCGCCGAAATCCACGCCCTGGCCGGCCTTGGCGTTGAGCACCATTTGCAAGATGGTCGGCACACAATGGGAGAAGGTGACCTTCTCCTTGCGCCACAGCTCCACCAGGTATTCGGGGTCGTAGCGGCCTGGATAAACCTGCTTCAAGCCGAGCATGGTCGCCACATACGGCAGGCCCCAGGCGTGGACGTGGAACATCGGAGTGATCGGCATGTAGACGTCGTTGGTGCCCAACAGACGCACGCTGTCGACGCTGCCCATGATGGTCGCCACGCCCATGGTGTGCAGCACCAGTTGACGGTGGGTGAAGTACACGCCCTTGGGATTGCCCGTGGTGCCCGTGGTGTAGAAGGTGGTGGCGACGGAGTTTTCGTCGAAATCCTCGAAGTCGTAGCGGGGGCTCGCCGCCGCCAGCAACGCTTCGTACTCACCCACGAGGTTGGGCAGCTCGGCGGTTTTGTCCGCGCCGTCGGTGAGCAGCAGGGTTTTGTCGACGGTGGTGAGGTGGCCGGCGATGGCCTGGTAGAGCCCCACGAACTCGCTGTTGACCAGCACAAAGCGGTCCTCGGCGTGGTTCATGGTGTACAGAATCTGTTCCGGGGACAGGCGCACGTTGATGGTGTGGATTACCGCACCAATCATCGGGATGGCAAACATGCATTCCAGGTAGCGATGGCTGTCCCAGTCCATCACGGCCACGGTATCACCGGCCTTGACCCCGGCCTCGGTCAGCACATTGGCCAGGCGGGCGACGCGCTCGATCAGGGTCGGATAGGTGTAGCGCAACTGGTCGCGGTAGACGATTTCCCGGGTCTTCTCGTAGCGTGTCCCGGACATCAACAGGCGTTTGATCAACAGCGGGTATTGGTAGGCGCCTTCGGCGGGCGGGATAACACGAGTCTGCAACATACGAATCCCTTATCTGACTGCACGGTCTTGGCTGAAACATCTGCACTTTAGAGCGCTTATGTTTCAGCCAAATCAGCCAAAGGAATGATTTGCAGAACCCAATGAATGCTAGCTTTGAGCCAGCATCCGGCTTATTTCATGCTGGTAAAGGCCAGCTTCACACCGATGGCAATCAGCACCGCGCCCATGGTGCGGTCGAACCAGTGGCCCATGCGTGCAAAACCGGCGCGTACACGTTGCTGGCTGAACAGCATGGCCACCAGGCAAAACCAGATCGCGGTCGCCACGGCCAGGTACACGCCGTAACCGGCCTGGACCGCCAACGGCGTGTGGGGATTGATCACCACGGTGAACAGCGACAGGAAGAACAGCGTGGCCTTGGGGTTCAAGCCGTTGGTGACAAACCCTGAGGTAAACGCGCCACGGGCAGTGCGCTCGCCCGCTTCCAGGTGCAGGTCTTCTTCACTGGCAGGCTTGGCCGGCTGGGCGCGCAGGGCCTTGAAGCCGATGTACAGCAGGTAGGCCGCCGCCGCCCATTTCAGCGCATTGAACAGCACGATGGACTGGGACACGATCAAGCCGATGCCCAGCAGCGAATACCCCACGTGCAGGAAAATCGCCGAACCGACGCCCAACGCCGTCCAGGTGCCGGCACGTCGGCCATGGGTCACGCTTTCACGTACCACCACGGCGAAATCCGGGCCAGGGCTGGCCACCGCCAACAGGTGAATCAGTGCCACGGTCAAGAACTCGGTGAGGTACATGCACACTCCAGGAAGTAACTGATTATTTCATCTGATAGGCTCGGCAGATTACGCCTTCGAATCCCGCCGCAAAAGGTACAGTTGATGACGAACAATCGCCGCGCCGTCTTCCTTGATCACCCTTCCCTGGACCTCGGGGACCTGGACCTCAGCGGGTTGCAGGCACTCTTCAGCGAGCTGAGCTTGCACCAGCAGACCACACCCGAAAACATTATCGAACGCCTGCAAGGCGCGCAGGTGGCCATCAGCAACAAGATCGCGCTGAATGCCGAGACCCTGGCGGCCTGCCCCGAGCTGAAGCTGATCCTGGTGACCGCCACCGGCACCAACAACGTCGACCTCGCCGCCGCCCGCGCCCACGGCGTTACCGTGAGCAATTGCCAGGGTTACGGCACGCCATCGGTGGCGCAGCATACGATCATGCTGCTGCTGAACCTGGCGACGCGCCTGAACGACTATCAACGGGATGTGCAGGCGGGGCACTGGCAACAAGCCAAGCAGTTCTGCCTGCTGGACTACCCGATCGTCGAACTGGAAGGCAAAACCCTCGGGCTGCTGGGCCATGGTGAATTGGGCGGTGCCGTTGCGCGCCTGGCTGAAGCCTTTGGCATGCGCGTGATCCTGGGTGCGATTCCAGGCCGCCCGGCCCGCGCCGATCGCGTGCCGCTGGACGAGTTGCTGGCGCAGGTCGACGCGCTGACCCTGCACTGCCCGCTCAACGAACACACCCGCGACTTTATCGGTGCCCGTGAACTCGCCTTGCTCAAGCCCGGCGCGTTTATAGTCAACACCGCCCGTGGTGGCTTGATCAACGAACAGGCCCTGGCCGATGCCTTGCGCAGTGGGCACCTGGGCGGCGCGGCGACCGATGTATTGAGCGTGGAACCGCCGGTGAACGGCAACCCGTTGCTGGCCGGCGACATCCCGCGCTTGATCGTCACCCCGCACAACGCCTGGGGCAGCCGCGAAGCCCGGCAGCGGATCGTCGGCCAATTGATCGAAAACGCTCAGGGCTTTTTCAGCGGCGCCCCGCTGCGCGTCGTCAGTTGATAAACTGCGCCCCTTTTCAAGGAGCAGACCATGGATCCGCGCAGTGAAGTACTGCTTCGCCAGGCCGAACTTTTTCAAGGCGACGTGCTGCTGGTGGGCTTGCCCGCCGACGACCTGCTGGGCCGCCTGCCCAATGCCCATGGCTGGAGCTGGCACGCCGGCGACCAGGCCGCACTGGACGCACGTTTTGCCGAGCGCAGCCAGTTCGGTGTGAACGTGCCCGAGCGTTCGTTCGAGACCGCGGTGGTGTTCCTGCCCAAGTCCAAGGACCTCACCGACTACCTGCTCAATGCCGTGGCGGCGCGTTTGCCCGGCAAGGAGTTGTACCTGGTGGGGGAGAAGAAAGGCGGCATCGAAAGCGCGGCCAAGCAACTGAACCCGTTCGGCAAGCCGCGCAAGCTCGACAACGCGCGGCACTGCCAGTTGTGGCTGGTGACGGTGGCCAACGCCCCCGAGCCGGTAGAACTGGAGAGCCTGGCGCAGGTGTTCGAGGTGCCGCTGGCTGAGGGCCCGCTCAAGGTGGTGAGCCTGCCGGGCGTGTTCAGCCACGGTCGGCTGGATCGCGGTACCGCATTGCTGCTGGAGCATCTGGACAAGTTGCCGAGCGGTCACTTGCTGGATTTCGGTTGTGGCGCGGGTGTGCTCGGGGCAGCGGTCAAGCGTCGCTACCCGCATAACACGGTGACAATGCTCGACGTGGACGCCTTTGCCGCTGCCAGCAGTCGCCTGACACTGGCGGCCAATGGCCTGGAAGCCGAGGTGTTGACCGGTGATGGCATCGACGCTGCTCCGATGAATCTGAACGCGATTCTGAGCAACCCGCCGTTCCACGTCGGGGTGCACACCGATTATTTCGCCACCGAGAACCTGCTACGAAAAGCGGCCAAACATCTGGCAAAAGGCGGCGAACTTCGCTTGGTTGCGAACAGTTTCCTGAAGTATCAGCCGCTGATCGAAGAGCATCTTGGCGTGTGCGCAATCAAGGCAGAAGGTCAGGGTTTTCGCATTTACCGTGCCAAGCGCGGCTGAGGTCTTTTTCCAAAAGAAGGCTTGCCGAATGGATTTTGCCTAGGCAGAATCCGCTCCGTCCTAGGGGAGTAGTCTCCCACGAGCGCCACGCTCGTCCGGCATACGTCAACATACTTGGTCAACAGGCCATGGCGTATGCGACCCAGGAGTCCGCACAGACGGACCGGGGTTTGACAAGACCTATGACACGAACACCTTACCCGGGGCGGGAAGGCTGTACGTGTCATAGCCGTGTCGACCCGCCCCTGGAACTTACCTGATGCTGGATTCTCTGCTCGTCCCTACTGCAATCGTTGCCTTGGCCGAAATTGGCGACAAGACGCAACTGCTCGCACTCATTCTCGCTGCACGCTTTCGCAAACCCTGGCCGATCATCGCCGGCATCGTTGCCGCGACCCTGGCCAACCATGCGGCCGCTGGTGCCGTGGGGGCCTGGTTTGGGAGTTTCTTCTCGGATGCGGTGCTGCACTGGATCCTCGCGGCGAGCTTCTGCGCCACGGCGCTGTGGACCCTGGTGCCCGACAAGCTCGACGATGACGAAGCCAGCACTTCCCGCAAGTTCGGGCCCTTCCTGACCACGCTGATCGCATTCTTCCTCGCGGAAATCGGCGACAAGACCCAGATCGCTACCGTGATGCTCGCGGCGCAATACCCGGAACTGTGGCTGGTGATTATCGGCACGACCCTGGGCATGTTGATTGCCAACGTGCCGGTGGTGCTGGCGGGTAATTTTGCCGCGGACAAACTGCCGCTGACGCTGATTCGTCGACTGGCGGCTACGGCATTCTTCATCCTGGCCATTGTTGCGGTGTACAAGGCCATGCAGAGCAGCGGCTGGATCTAAACGCAACCCGATATGGGGGCTGGGCTTTTGAAGGAGCTAGCTTGCCTGCGACAGCATCACCTCGGTGCAACTGACACACCGAGGTGCCTGCATCGCGGGCAAGCCCGACGCCCACACAAGCCGGGCACCCACATTCAGATTTGCATTTCAGCCTTATAAATCAGGATTTTTTCGCCTGCTGATACAACGGCATCACCTTCGGAATCGCCGCCTGCAACGAGGCGATCCGGCTGTCGGAGGCAGGGTGGGTGCTCATGAATTCAGGTGGCGAGCCTTCCGAAGCCTTGGCCATTTTGTTCCACAGGGTAATCGCCGCGTTCGGGTTGTAACCGGCACGCGCCGACAACTCCAGGCCGATCAGGTCCGCTTCGTTTTCATTGCTGCGGCTGTTGGGCAAGGTCATGCCGTAGTTGGCCACGGTATCGGCCAGCGCCAGGCTGTCCTGACCGAGGCCGAACAACGCACCGGCCCCCTGCTTCGCCATTTCGATACCGTAGGCCTTGGACATGGCTTCGCGGCCGTGCTCACGCAAGGCGTGGGCAATTTCATGGCCCATCACGGCGGCGAGTTCGTCGTCGGTCAACTTGAGATTGTCGATCAACGCGCTGTAGACAAAGATCTTGCCGCCAGGCCCGCAGTTGGCGTTCATCTCGTCACTTTTGATCAGGTTCACTTCCCACTTCCACTGCGCCGCATCCGGGCGGAAGGTGGGCGCCTGGGCGATCAGGCGGTTGGCAATCGCCTGCACGCGCTTGGCGTTGGCGCTGGTCTTGTCCACCAGGCCCTTGCCGCTGGCTTCACCCAGGGTCTGCTGGTAGGACTGCGCATACATCTGGTCGACTTCCTGGCTCGACAACATGCTGAACATGTACTGCTTGCGCTCAACGCCCACGGCGCCGCCGCTGGTGGTGTTGACCGACTGACAACCGGCGAGCAACAAAGCCGCGCCCAACGCACATACCGCCACTGTCTTTTTCATCAACCTGCTCCCTGAAAACATGGCGCGTATCGTAGTCGGCCAATTGTATCGACGCCAGATACAACAGACGTATAGCCACCTGATTTCAGATACATCCCACACTGCCGCAAAAAATTCACAAACGCTGGCAACCATTCCATTTACGACATTCGCCCATCCGGCACAGCCATTTTGAGGTAATGGCCCTCATGTCTCCCCCGCCCGCGGCCGATATACACAAGCAGCCAATCTCCCCCTGCGTTCGGAGCCGTCATGAAGTTCAAGTCGATTCAATTTTCTGTCGCGGCACTGGCCGGGGCCATTGTCCTGAGCGTGGTGGCGGTGTTGGTGCTGTATGCCTTGTTCGCCGGGGCGCGCACCCAGGAGATGGTGCAGGAACGCACCCAGGGTCAATTCGAACAAATCATCGAGCAGCGCCTGACCGCCCTGGCGCAAACCCAGGCGACGCTGATCCAGCGCGAACTCGAAGCACCGCTGGTGACGGCCAAGGGCCTGGCCACCGCCAACGCCCTGATGGGCATGAAAGACGCCAACGGCAACCCGCAACTGGCGGTCTCCCGTGAACAACTGATCAACCTGATCCACGAAACCGTGGTGCGTAACCCGAAGATTCTTGGCGCCTATATAGGCTGGGAAGCCAACGCCATCGACCACAACGATGCTGCCTACGTCAACAGCCCGGTGGTCGGCATCGAAACCAACGGCCGCTTCCTGCCGTGGTGGTTCCGCAATGCCGACGGCAGCCTGGGCCTGGATAAACTGGCTGACGTGGCCGACCAGACCATCCTGTCCACCGGCGTGCGCGCCAGTGAGTACTACCTGTGTTCCAAGGAAAGCAAAAAGCCCTGCGCCATCGATCCGGCCCCTTATAAAGTCGGGAATGCGATGGTGATGCTCGCCTCGTTTATCGAACCAATCATGATCGACGGCACCTTCCAGGGCATCGTCGGCGCCGACCTGTCGGTGAACTTCATCCAGGAAATGCTCACCAAGGCTGATCAGAATTTGTACAACGGTGCTGGCGAACTGGCGCTGATTTCCAGCAACGGTCGCCTGGTGGCCTATACCAAGGACGCCAGCAAGCTCGGGGAAAAAGCCAGCGACCTGCTGGACAGCAACGAACTGGCCAACCTCGGCCAACTGAAGATCGGCGAGGTGCGCTATGACGTGGACAAGCAACACGGGCATATCGAGCTGTTCCTGCCGTTCAACATCGGCCAGACCGACGCCCGCTGGACCCTGCTCCTGCAACTGCCCCTGAGTGCGGTAATGGCCGACCTGCAGGCGATGCAGCACGACCTCGACGCCCAGCGCAAAACCGATATTTTCGGCATGGCCGTGGCCGGGCTGCTGATCGCCGGCATCGGCTTGCTGGTGATCTGGCTGGTGGGCCACGGCATTGCCCGGCCGCTCAAGCAAATGGTGGCGATGCTCAATGACATCGCCCAGGGCGAAGGCGACCTGACCCGGCGCCTGACCAGTGATCGCGCCGACGAACTGGGGGCGATTGCCAGCGGCTTCAATACATTCCTGGCCAAGTTGCAGGGGATGATTACCCAGGTGGTGAGTTCGGTGCAGAAGGTCAGCGACTCGTCGGAGCACACCGCCGACATCGCGATTCGCACCAACCAGGGCGTGCACAAGCAAATGGTCGAGATCGACCAGGTGGCTACCGCCGTGCACGAGATGACCGCGACCGCACAGGACGTGGCGCGCAACGCCACCCAGGCCGCACAGGCCGCCAGCCACGCTGATCAAGCGGCGAGCCAGGGCATGCAGATTGTGCGCGACACCTCCACCTCCATCGGCGCCCTCGCCGAGGAAATCGGCAAGGCGGTCGGTGTGGTGCAGGCGCTGGCCAAGGACAGCGAGAACATCAATGCCATCCTCACAGCGATTCGCGGGATTGCCGAGCAGACCAACCTGCTGGCGCTCAACGCGGCAATCGAAGCCGCACGGGCCGGTGAGCAAGGGCGCGGGTTTGCGGTGGTGGCCGACGAGGTGCGCAACCTGGCGCAGAAGACCCAGAAGGCTACCGAAGAAATCCAGGCCATGATCCAGCAACTGCAACAAGGCACCCGCGACGTGGTGCGGGTGATGGAAGACAGCCAGAACCGCACCGATGAAAGCGTGCAACACGCGGCCAAGGCGGCTCAGGCGCTGGAGACCATTACCCGGGCGGTGTCGGTGATCAACGACATGAACACCCAGATCGCCAGCGCCGCCGAGGAACAGAGCGCGGTGGCCGAGGACATTAACCGCAACGTGATCAATATCGGACAGGTGGCCAATGAAGTGGCCGGCGGAGCGGATGAGTCGAGCGCGGCCAGCGCAGACCTGACCAAGCTGGCGGAGCAGCAGCGACGGTTGATCAATCAGTTCAAGGTTTGAGTCAAGCGGCGCCCTTTCGGGCGCCTTCGCGAGCAAGCCCGCTCCCACATTCGATCGCATTCCTTCAGTTGAAATGCAATCAAATGTGGGAGCGGGCTTGCTCGCGAAGAGGCCGGCCGATTCAACACAACGCTCAACCCGGCGTCAGGCACTCCGGTCCATTCAGCTTCGGATCGTTGACCATATTGGCCAGCACCCGCTCGCGCAACGCGGTGGGTTCACTGGCCAACAAGGCCTGCAAGGTGTGCAGCGGCGTCTCGGGGTTCAGCCAGGCTGCCTGCCCCGCCGCATCCAGAATCAACGGTCGGCGCTGACTCTGCGCCGCCTGGGTCACCACTGCCGTACTCAGCCACACCTGCTCCTGCACCGGATACGCCTCCCAGATCGCCGCAAAGAACAGCGTGCTGCCCTCCCCCGGCGTCAGCCAGTACGGGCGCTTGCGCTGGGTGCCGCGCCATTCGTAGAAACCATTGGCCGGCAGCAGGCAGCGGCGCTGGCGAAACGCTTCGCGAAACATCGGCTGTTCGGCAAGGGTTTCCGCCCGGGCATGGGCCGGTGTACGAGAGAGATCGGTCAGCCAGGGCGGCGTCAGGCCCCAGCGCGCCCGCGCCAGGGTGTGCTGGCCGTCACTCAGGCGCTGGATCAGCACCGAGTCATTGGGAGAGATGTTCCACTGGGCCTGCTGGTCGGCCGGGAAGCCCGGCAAGGCAGCAAACGCGGGGTTCCAGCGAAACAGGGCATAACGTCCACACATGGGGCAACACGACTCTTGGAGAAACTGGCCGACAGCCTAACAGACCAGCACGTCGGGAAAGCTGTCGGGTTCATCACCGGGCAGTGGTTGCGCACCGTTGTAGGCGGTGATCAGCTCGCGGGCGTAGGCGGCCTGGTCGTTCTCCACCGCCAGCGCCAGCAGGCCATAGATCGGCAGTTCGCCGGTACCCCCGAGCAAATCGCGCCCCACCAGGTGCGCGGTGATGCCCTCGCTTTCGAGCATGCCTTGCAGCAGCTCGCCTTCCATCAGGTTTTCCGGCTCGTAGATTCGCTGCATGGGCGTACCTTTTATTTATTCGTTCTCGCTGCGTACGTTGAGCATCCATTCGCCGTCATGAACCTGCAGCTCGAAAACAATAGGCCGGCAGCACACCGGGCAGTCCTCAATATATTCCTGATCGCCCGCCGACAGGTCCAGTAGCGCCGTGACTACCTCTCCACAATAAGGACATTCGTACGACTCCTCTTCCATCGCGGTCTCCAAGGTGACTTGTGCGTATAATCGCCGGTCTATTTACAGGGCTATTTTTCGTCCCGGCCAATTGCCCGGACCACGCCCTGATATTTATTGTTCCAAACCTTTACTTACCCTAGCCGTTTCTAACAAGAGAGCATGATGGGCGAATTCGATACCATCCGACCTTACAACGACAGCGAAGTCCCGGCAGTGCTGGCCCGACTGTTCAGTGACAAGGCCTTTCTGGACATCCTGACCCACTTTCGCTTCCCGCGCTTTGCCGGCGCCTTCGGCTGGCTGCTCAAGCCGATGATCGCTCATAAACTGCGCCGTGAGTTCGCCGGCGTCACCACCGTGGCCACGCTGCAGGACAAAGTCGAGTTTTACGTCGACCACACCATCGAGCGGGCTACCGACGGCGTGACCTATACCGGCGTGGAGCAGTTCAAGTCCGGCAGCGCCTACCTGTTCCTGGCCAACCACCGCGACATCGTGATGGACCCGGCCTTCGTCAACTACGCCGTGTACCACGCCGGCCTGCCGACGCCGCGCATCGCCATCGGCGACAACCTGCTGCAGAAGCCGTTTGTCAGCGACCTGATGCGCCTGAACAAGAGTTTCATCGTGCACCGCTCGATCACCGGGCGCAAAGAGAAGATGGCGGCCTATCAGTTGCTGTCGGCCTACATCAACCATTCGATTCGCAACGACTGCCAGTCGATCTGGATCGCCCAGGCCGAAGGCCGCGCCAAGGATGGGGATGATCGCACCGAGTCGGCGATCCTCAAGATGTTCCACATGAGCCGCAAGGACGAGCCGTTCGCCGAAGTCATCCAGTCACTGAACCTGACGCCGGTGTCCATCAGCTACGAATACGACCCGTGCGACGCAGCCAAGGCCCGCGAGCTGTACATCCGCGCCACCACCGGCACCTACAGCAAGGCGCCGGGGGAAGATGACGTGAGCATCGCCCTGGGCATCACCGGCTACAAGGGCCGGGTACACGTCAACTTCGCGCCGCCGATCACCGAGGCGTTCGAAGACACCAAGCTGTTGGCGATCGAAATGGACCGGCAGATCCTGGGTGGGTATCGGTTGTTCCCGGTGCATTACCTGGCGTACGCCCAATGGAGCGATGCCGATCCGCAATTGCAGGTACCGACCGCAGCCGAGGTATTCCCGGCGGACGAGTTGGCCAAGGCAAAGGCAGAGTGGGAGCGGCGCTTGAATGCGTGCCCGGCCGAGCATCGGCCGTATCTGGTATTGCAATACGCGACGCCGGTGAGGAATCAGTACCGGGTCAAGGCCGGGATTGCCCTGTAACCCGGTACCAGCAACAGCGCAAACCCAATGTGGGAGCGGGCTTGCTCGCGAAGGCGGTGGATCAGCCAATCATGTATTGACTGACACCGCGCTTTCGCGAGCAAGCCCGCTCCCACAGTTGTTTTTAGGGTGTTCCTACAATCGGGTACTAAGAAAGGACACCAGCAACGCCAGCCCCAGACAGGCAAACCCCAACCGGTAGAACAGGCGATAGGTACGCTGCGTCAACACGTCCAGATACAGCATCGGCTGATCAATGGCACGCAGTTCGCTTTGCGCGGCAAGGCGGGCCATCGCGCGCTGTTCATGCAGGCGCGTGACAAACAGCAGCCATGCCGCCGGGCAGGCCAGTAACAGGGCAAGGGAATTGAGCAGTAGTGCGGTCAGCGACATCGCAAACCTCGATGTATCAGTGTCTTGGTATCAATCCAGATACAAACCTGAATGATATGCGCCGCCTGCGCGTCATTACTCCTTCCCCATTGACGGCTAATGTATCCAGTAATTTACAGCGTCACCTGAACGTCACCTTAACAAGCCACTCTGTTGCCCTTCGAAAGCCCGGGAGCTTGTCATGTTGCACGCGCAGAACCAGGATCGGCTGTATCTGATTGCCCCAAGCGATGAGCAAGAGGCCCTGGTGGGCGGCCTCGCGTTCAATGTGCAGGACCGCCACTGGCTGGTGTATTGCGCCCTCGGCGGGCATCAACATGCCGACCTGCCGGAGTTGGACTTGCTCACTGGCGTGAGTGTGCTGGACTTTTATGTCGAAACGGCTGCATGAAAACGGCAGGCGTAAAAAAACCGGGCTCATCGCTGAGCCCGGTCATCGTTCCCACGCGCCGCAAAGGAATGCCGACTGGGGCGCTCCGCGCCCGCCTGACGGTTACTGCGAGCTGAGCAGCGAACCGATGCTCGGGTCCTTGAACAGGCGCGTCAGGGCATCGCTCAACACGTCGCTGACCAGCTTGGTGTTGGTTTCCTGGTTCGGCGCCATGCCGAAGCGCTGGTCCAGGGATGCGCCGTAACGGCCGCTGTAGCGACGGGTACCGGCAGTCACGTCGGACTTGAAGGTCGCGCCGATGGTGGCTTCAGTCACGTACAGGCCTTCCTTGGGCGACTGATACTTCAGCTCGGCCAGGGTGATGGTCAGTTGTGGCGCACCTGGCGAGTTGGAAGGGGTGAAGCCCAACAGGCGCACGGCCGCTTCGGCCTGGGCTTGCAGCTTGGGCAGCACGTCCGCACCGGTCACCGTAATGGCGCTGGTTTCCGGGTACAGGCCGCCACGGGTGCCGAGGGTCGGCGACGGACGACCGTCAACCACACGCACCGACACCGGCTGGCCATGGCCGACAGGCGCCAGCTGGGTGGTGATTTTCGGTTGCGGGCTGAGTTGTTGCGGGCTGTGGGCGCAGCCAACCAGGGTCAAACTGGTCACAGTGATCAAACCGAACAACAGGCGTTGCAACATACTCATTTCTCCAGGACTAGATGCAAACAGGGCGCCAGTATAACGGTGAGCGCTCGCCACTCACCAGAATTCCTGAACGGCGCCTGAACTGTCGGCGAAATTACAATTTTCACACAGAACCGTCACCTCAATGTCATGCCAGACTGCCAACCTTCGCAGCATGTAACGAACCGGGTACACAGCCATGCGCCTTCTCAAATCTTTGTTCTTTTCCCACGCCAGCCATCGCCACTTCGCCCTGCTCGACGCCCAAGGCTGCTGCCAGGCTTTCAAGCAGTGCAGCCTGCCGCCCGTCGGTGAAGGCTGGGTCGAAGTCGAAGAGACCCGCCTGAGCTGGATGCACCGTCCGCTGCCCGCCAGCGCCCGCGTCAGCCCCCGGGTTTCGCAGCCACAGGCACGGCACGCGTTGGCCTCCTGACCAGACTGCTAATAAAAGTCATTAAACACGTCCATTTGCGCGCATTTCTTCGCTACAATCTCCCCCCGATTATAAGGACGTCTCCTGATCGGGCCTCGCAGCATCGCTAATGCACTTGTATTAGCTCCCCCGCACCGCCCACAGAGAGCCGCCCACACAGATCGTGTGAAGCTGGCGAGCTTGCTGTTTTCTCTGCAAACCATCGTCTTTACCCGAATCTGCCAGAGCTGCCATGCGCTCGGCCACTTGAGTTGTTTGCCCGTTTTGCCGCTTGCCGGCAGTTATTTCGGGCCAGGTGCCAGGCTGGGGCAGCCCTTTTTTGAGGTTCACGTCTTCAAAAGAGCGTGAAAAAAACGGGTTTTCACAACTTCACAAGAGTGTGGCGAGCAAATGAATAGTTTTGCGTTTGTACAAGCACCATCAGCGTCTGGAACAGCCCCACCACACAGGACCGAGCACTCCTCAAGAACCGGAGCTTGAAGCCTGTCCGCTACGGATTTGGTTGCACGATCGGACGAGCTTGACCATAAGTCGAATTGCCACAGGCGCCCTTAAATGCGTTCATACGCAGATCAGGCCCGGTCGGCAGCGTCCGCTTGCGATAAATTGCGAAGAATCGGACATGGCGATCCTGGCCATGGGTAACCTGGGGCATCACGTGAACCGCCCCGTCACTCCTGGCAGCCATGCCGTCAATTTGGTGCTGCAGATTTTGGAGACGCGTTAAATGGCGCATAACGAAGCAGTCGACGTAGTACTGGTAGGTGCGGGCATCATGAGTGCCACCCTCGCCGTACTGCTCAAAGAGCTCGACCCCGGCCTCAAGCTGGAAGTCGTTGAGCTGATGGATTCGGGTGCCGCGGAAAGTTCCAACCCGTGGAACAACGCCGGTACCGGCCACGCCGGGCTGTGTGAGCTGAACTACACACCGCAGGCCGCCGACGGCTCCATCGACATCAAGAAAGCCGTGCACATCAACACCCAATTCGAGGTGTCGAAGCAGTTCTGGGCCTACCTGACCAAGAAAGGCACCTTTGGCTCGTCCAAATCCTTTATCAGCCCCGTGCCGCACCTGAGCTTCGTACAGGGCGAGAAAGGCGTGTCGTTCCTCAAGAAGCGTTTTGAAACCCTCAGCCAGCACCACGCGTTCTCGGACATGCACTACACCGAAGACCGCAGCGAGATGGCCGAGTGGATGCCGCTGATGATGCCCGGCCGCCCGCTGGACGAAAAAATCGCCGCCACCCGCGTGATGAACGGCACCGACGTCAACTTCGGCGCCCTGACCAACCAGTTGCTCTCGCACCTGACCAGCGCCCCGGATGCCCAGGTCAAGTACAGCAAGCGCGTCACCGGCCTCAAGCGCAACGGCGCCGGCTGGACCGTGAGCATCAAGGACGTCAACAGCGGCAATTCCCGTGATGTGGACGCCAAGTTCGTGTTCCTCGGCGCCGGTGGCGCGGCCCTGCCGCTGTTGCAAGCCTCGGGCATCGAGGAAAGCAAGGGCTTCGGCGGCTTCCCGGTCAGCGGCCAGTGGCTGCGTTGCGACAACCCGGAAGTGGTCAAGCACCACCAGGCCAAGGTCTACAGCCAGGCGGCCGTGGGTTCGCCACCGATGTCGGTGCCGCACCTCGACACCCGTGTGGTCGACGGCAAGAAATCCCTGCTGTTCGGGCCATACGCCGGTTTCACCACCAAGTTCCTCAAGCACGGCTCGTTCCTTGACCTGCCCATGTCGATTCGTGCCGGCAACATCGGCCCGATGCTGGCCGTGGCCCGGGACAACATGGACCTGACCAAGTACCTGGTCAGCGAGGTGCGCCAGTCCATGGAGCAGCGCCTGGAATCCCTGCGTCGCTTCTACCCTGAGGCAAAAGCCGAAGACTGGCGCCTGGAAGTGGCCGGCCAACGGGTGCAGATCATCAAGAAAGACCCGAAGAAAGGCGGCGTGCTGCAATTCGGTACCGAACTGGTTGCGGCCAAGGACGGTTCGCTGGCCGCCCTGCTCGGCGCGTCTCCAGGTGCTTCGGTGACCGTGTCGATCATGCTGGAACTGATCGAACGCTGCTTCCCGACGAAAGCGGCCGGTGAGTGGGCCGCCAAGCTGCACGAGATCTTCCCGGCTCGGGAAAAGGTCCTGGAGACCGATGCCGAGCTGTATCGCAAGATCAACACGCAGAACAACATCAGCCTGGAACTGGTTGAGCAGAGCAGCGAGACCGAAAGCTACGCTTGAGCGTCGTGACGCAGAGCGTCAGTTGATGCATTCCCACGCAGAGCGTGGGAACGAAAAACGCCCCTAACGGGGCGTTTTTTTTCGTCCGCAACAATCAGCCGCGAGCTTGTTCGATCAGCTCGATGTACTCGGCGGCGTTGCGCTGGTCCTTGATCACTTCAACGAAGGTCAGGCCATGCTCGTCCTTGCCATCGAGGTCCAGGCCGGCTTCCTTGAAGAAAACCAGGAAGCGTTCGAAGTCGTCGATACGCAGGCCGCGGTAGGCCTTGATCAGTTTGTGCAGGGACGGCGAAGTGGCGTCTACCGGCTCGAAATCCAGGAACAGCTTGATTTGCTCGTCGCCGATTTCATCACCAATCACCTGTTTCTTATCTTTACGCATTACCGACTCCAGCCTGCAGACATTTACACGGGAAAAGCAGTTTACCTGCGGCACCGCGGCTTCGAAAGCTACGCGAACCAATGTGGGAGCCGGCTTGCCTGCGATAGCGGTGCATCAGTAACAGATGGGCCAACGGACCCACCGCTATCGCAGGCAAGCCAGCTCCCACATTGACTGTATTTACACCGCCGAATGCGCGTCGGCTGGATTATTTGGCGCGCACCGCCCCGGTGTGCAAATCGGCCCAGATATGGCCGTTGGCGTAACTGAGGAACTGCACATAGACCGTGTCGTTGCGCAGCAGATCGACGATCACCCGATACTGGGTCATCGGGTACGACAAGGTCAGGGTTTTGCTTTTATCGTCGAACACCGGCTTTTTCAGGCTTTTGCTTTCGGCATCGAAATTGAGGATCACCTGGGCGATGGTCGCGCCTTTGTTCAGGGACTTGCCCTTGAGTCGGATCATCAACGGCGAGGTCACCGGGATCGGCTGCTGGGTGGATTGGCGCTGGTTACCCACCACCACCGAATACTCGGTGACTTGCAGCAATTGCTGCTGGTCCGGGGTTTCGGCGCGCAGGGTCAGGTCGTCGGGCGGCAGGAATTGGCTGTGCAGCGGCACCGGAGCAGCCGCCAGGGGCAAACTGAGGGTCAGCGCCAGGGCGGCGCAACTGCGGATCAAAAGGCGCATGGGCCGCTCCGTGGAAGATGGCCCAGCACTTTAGCTCAATCGAACTGGGCAAGCATCCAGCGCTGATACTCAGCCACTTCAGCGTCGCCTTCACGGGGAGCCCAACTGGCCAGCTCACCCTCTCCCACCGGTCGATACGGTCCGGCTTTGCATTCGAACATCAAAGTATCTGGCTCCAGCACCACCAGGCCGTGAAACACCCCGGGCGGCAAATCGACGCCCTGGCACTCACCGCCCGCCTGCATCACGCGCTTGGCCAGCACCTCGCCGGTCTCGCTGAAGATCAACAAGCCCAGGCTGCCCTTCAGCACCAGCAAGGTTTCCGCCTTATCGGCACTCAAATGACAATGAGGCGGCACATAGGTGCTGGGCTGCATGCCGACAGCCATGCGATGGCATGGCTCTTCCATCTGATGAAAGTTGTGGTGATGCCGGCCACGAGGGCTGCCAGCCGCTTTCTCGGCCAGCTCCGCAAACAGCGTTTGATCAAGAAAGCTGGCCATTGATTACATCCCCTTAACGGCGTAAATCCCATTGGCGTTGCGCCAGTAGCCTTTGTAGTCCATGCCGTAACCGAAGATGTAACGGTCAATGCACGGCAGACCCACGTAATCGGCTTTCAGGTCCGGACGGGCCTTGCGGTCGTGGTCCTTGTCGATCAGCACGGCAGTGTGCACCTTGCGCGCGCCGGCGTGTTTGCAGAAGTCGATGATCGCGCCCAGGGTGTGACCTTCGTCGAGGATGTCGTCAATGATCAGCACGTCGCGGTCGATGAACGAGACTTCCGGCTTGGCTTTCCAGAACAGGTCGCCGCCACTGGTTTCATTGCGATAGCGAGTGGCGTGCAGGTAGGACGCTTCCAGCGGGAATTGCAGGTGGGTGAGCAATTTACCGGCGAAAATCAGGCCACCGTTCATCACGCAAAAGACCACCGGGTTGGTGTCGGCCATTTCACGGGAGATGTGCGCGCCGACCTTGGCGATGGCCTCTTCGACTTGCGCTTCGGTGTACAGGCAGTCAGCCTCGCGCATGATTTGACGGATATGCTCGAGATCAGCGGACATGGCGCTCTCCAAGGGGGTGCTGTGGCAAGAAAAGCGGGCAAAGGTACGCATGTGAGGCGCAACGTTCAAGCCTTAATGGACTAACGTACTAGATGTCTATAGGACAACACCCTCGGATAGATTAATCTAGGCCGGTTTTTTTGCCCGCCGCCGGAGCCTTTCCCCATGCCCATCCGTGAGATCCGCCATCCGCTGATCCGACATAAACTCGGCCTTATGCGCCGCGCCGACATTAGCACGAAGAACTTCCGTGAGCTTGCTCAGGAAGTCGGAGCGCTGCTCACCTACGAGGCGACCAAAGACCTGCCCCTGGAAAACTACGAGATCGCCGGTTGGTGTGGTCCCGTCCAGGTCGAGAAAATCGCCGGCAAGAAGATTACCGTGGTGCCGATCCTGCGTGCCGGTATCGGCATGCTCGAAGGCGTGCTCAGCCTGATCCCGGGTGCCAAGGTCAGCGCCGTAGGCGTGGCCCGCAACGAAGAGACGCTGCAGGCCCACACCTACCTGGAAAAACTGGTACCGGAAATCGACGAGCGCCTGGCGATGATCATCGACCCGATGCTCGCCACCGGCAGCTCCATGGTTGCCACCATCGACCTGCTGAAAAAAGCCGGTTGCAAGGACATCCGCGCCATGGTGCTGGTGGCCGCTCCCGAAGGCATCGCCGCCGTCGAGAAAGCCCACCCGGACGTGTTGATCTACACCGCATCCATCGATGAACGCCTGAATGAACATGGCTACATCATCCCGGGCCTGGGCGATGCCGGCGACAAGATCTTCGGTACCAAGCAGAAGGACGCGTGACCATGCAGGATGAGTTCAACGACCCGCTTTGGCGCCAGATCCTGTCTGGCGCACAGATGCTCTTCGTAGCATTTGGCGCGCTGGTGTTGATGCCGCTGATCACCGGTCTCGATCCAAACGTCGCCCTGTTTACCGCAGGCTTGGGCACCTTGTTGTTCCAGGTGGTTACCGGGCGCCAGGTACCGGTGTTCCTGGCGTCGAGCTTTGCGTTTATCACCCCGATCATTCTCGCCAAGGGCCAGTTCGGCCTCGCGGCGACCATGGGTGGCGTGATGGCGGCCGGCTTCGTTTACACCTTCCTGGGCCTGGCCGTGAAGATCAAGGGCACCGGTTTCATCGACCGGCTGCTGCCGCCGGTGGTGATCGGGCCGGTGATCATTTCCATTGGCCTGGCCATGGCGCCGATTGCGGCCAATATGGCGATGGGCAAGGCCGGTGACGGCAGTGAGTTGATCCACTACCAGACCGCCATGCTGATCTCGATGCCGGCGCTGCTGACCACGCTGATCGTGGCGGTGTTCGGCAAAGGCATTTTCCGCCTGGTGCCGATCATCTCCGGCGTGCTGGTGGGTTTCGCCATGTCGTTCTACTTCGGCGTAGTCGACACCGCGAAGATCGCCGCCGCACCGTGGTTCGCCCTGCCCCACTTCACCGCACCGGAATTCAACTGGCAGGCGATCCTGTTTATCGTCCCGGTGGCCCTGGCCCCGGCGATCGAACACATCGGTGGTGTGATTGCGGTGGGCAGCGTGACCGGTCGCGACTACCTGAAGAAGCCTGGCCTGCACCGCACCCTGCTGGGTGACGGGATCGCCACCACCGCTGCCGGCCTGTTCGGCGGCCCGCCCAACACGACCTACGCGGAAGTGACGGGCGCGGTGATGCTGACCAAGAACTACAACCCGAAGATCATGACCTGGGCGGCGGTGTTTGCCATCAGCCTGGCGTTTATCGGCAAGTTCGGCGCGCTGCTGCAAAGCATTCCAGTCCCGGTAATGGGCGGGATTCTGTGCCTGCTGTTCGGCTCGATTGCCGCAGTGGGGATGAACACCCTGATCCGCCACAAGATCGACCTTGGCGAAGCGCGCAACCTGGTGATTGTGTCGGTGACCCTGGTGTTCGGGATTGGCGGTGTGCTGGTAGGCACCGGCACTGGCCCGGATGACTTTGGCCTGAAGGGCATCGCCCTGTGTGCGGTGGTAGCGATTGCGTTGAATCTGCTGCTGCCGGGCAATGACGGCTGGAAGAACAGGAAGCCGGATGAGCCGCTGATCTAACTGCCAACGCAAAACCAATGTGGGAGATTCTATGGTTG
>NZ_JACAPM010000029.1:0-34478 GCF_013385695.1 Pseudomonas sp. D8002 | reverse complement strand
GCTTACTTTGGGGCTTTTCCAAAGTGAGCCGCTGTAAGAGCGGAACCATAGGTGGCCGTTACCGAAAAAACGGATATGTACTCAAACCAATCGCCAAAAAAAACGGCCTCATCTGGAGGCCGTTTCTCATCACATCTCAACGCTTAGGTGCGCATCCCACGCCCACTCACCAGCAACCGCGCACACCCCACGTACAGCACCACAGTCGCCACCAGCATAAACGTGATCGCTACACTGATCTTGATATCCGAAACGCCCAGGATCCCATAGCGAAACGCGTTAACCATATGCAACACCGGGTTAGCCAACGACACCGTCTGCCAGAACGGCGGCAGCAAGGTGATCGAATAAAACACCCCACCCAGATACGTCAGCGGCGTAAGAACAAACGTCGGAATAATCGAAATATCATCAAAGTTGCGCGCAAACACCGCATTGATGAACCCCAGCAACGAAAAGATAGTCGCCGTCAGCACCACCACCAACAGGGTGATCCCGAGGTGATGCACCTGCAAATGGGTAAAGAACAGCGACAGCAACGTCACAATCACCCCAACCATCAACCCGCGCAGCACACCGCCCAGGGTGTAGCCGATCAAAATCGTATGAGGCGACACCGGCGACACCATCAATTCCTCGATGGACCGCTGGAACTTGCTGCCAAAAAAGCTCGACACCACGTTGCCGTAGGAGTTGGTAATCACCGACATCATGATCAACCCCGGCACGATGTACTCCATATAGGTGAATCCACCCATATCACCAATCTGCCGACCAATCAGGTTACCGAAGATCACGAAGTACAAAACCATGGTGATCGCCGGCGGCAGCAAGGTCTGCGGCCAGATCCGGGTAAAGCGCTTCACTTCGCGATAAACGATGGTCTGCAGCGCGACAAGGTTGGGTTGCAGTTCCGAACTCATACCGCCACCTTCGCCAGATTTTTCTCCACCAGGGACACAAACAACTCCTCAAGGCGATTGGTTTTGTTACGCAGGCTCAGCACCTCGATGTTCTGGGTAGCCAGTTGGCCAAACAGCGCGGTGATGCCCACGGCTTTGTCCACCTGGACTTCCAGGGTGTGGCTGTCCACCAGGCGATTCGGGTAGCCGATCAACTGGGGCGCAACCGTCATGTCGTTTTTCAGGTCGAGCAGGAAGGTCTCGACGTGCAACTGGCTCAGCAAATTACGCATGCTGGTGTTTTCGACAATGGTGCCGTGGTCGATGATGCCGATGTTGCGGCACAGCTGCTCAGCTTCTTCCAGGTAGTGCGTGGTGAGGATGATGGTGATGCCTTTCTGGTTCAGCTCGGTGAGAAACGTCCACATCGAACGACGCAGCTCGATGTCCACGCCCGCCGTCGGCTCGTCGAGGATCAGCAGGCGCGGTTCGTGAACCAGGGCGCGAGCGATCATCAAGCGGCGCTTCATGCCCCCGGACAGGGAACGCGAAGGCACGTCGCGCTTGTCCCACAAGCCCAGTTGCGTGAGGTATTGCTCGGCGCGTTCCTTGGCGATCTTCGGCGGGATGCCGTAGTAACCGGCCTGGGTCACGACGATGTCGAAGGTCTTTTCAAACTGGTTGAAGTTGAACTCCTGGGGCACCACGCCGATGCTGCGCTTGAGCGCCGCCGGGGATTTGTCCAGGTCGTTGCCAAAGATGTTCACCGTACCGGTGGTCTTGTTGACCAGGGTCGAGAGAATCCCGATGGTGGTGGATTTGCCGGCGCCATTGGGGCCGAGCAAGGCGAAGAAATCACCTTCGGCGACGTCCAGATCGATACCACTCAGGGCCTGGAAACCGTTGCCGTAGGTTTTGGTTAGCTGCCGGATGGACAGAGCGGAACTCATATCGGATTACGCACCAAAGAAGAGGAATAGAATTGTTACATGAGGGCAGACCGCACGGAATACAAAGGCTGCGCGTGACAAGCATGGTGCTTGTCCGCGCCGCACAAGTACAGTAACCCGTATTAATAGTCGGTATCAGGTCAACGCGGTCATGACCGATTTCTGATAGGCCGGGCGCTGGCGCAGCCGCTGGTACCAGGCTTCCAGGTTAGGCATCGACGGGCGTTCGATGGGCATTTCGAACCAGGCATAAATGAAGCTGCCCAAGGGAATATCACCCATGCCGATCTCGCTGCCGGAGAGGTAAGGTTGCGTGGCCAAGGCCTGATCCACCGTCTGCAAAACGTCGATGCAGGCCTGGCGACCGGCGTTGATGGTGTCCCAGTTCTGTTTTTCAGCCGGGGTTCGCAGCACGCCCCAGAACACGGTCTTGAACGGTTCGGCCAGGGTCGAGGTGGTCCAGTCCATCCACTTTTCCGCGTTGGCCCGGGCTTGCAGCTCGCTGGGGTACCAGTTCGAATCCGGCGCATGTTTGGCGGCCAGGTAGCGCACGATGGTGTTGGATTCCCACAGCACAAAATCGCCATCTTCAATCATCGGCACCCGGCCATTGGGGTTCCGCGCGCGGTATTGCGGCGTGTCGACCACACCAAAAGCCCCACCCGCATCAATTGCCTCATAGTCCAGGCCGAGCTCCTCGGCGCACCACAGTGCTTTCCTGACATTTGACGAATTTTTACGACCCCAGATTTTCAGCATGACCGCCCCGATTTTGAAAAAGATGGTTGGATAAATGCCGGGGCAGCATACGCCGGATCACGTCCGGCTTAAATCACTCTGCATGTCCCCCAGCAGGATCGGCATCTGCTCGCCAAACAGGTGCGGGTAACATTTCTGGATGTGGGCGAAGAAAAATTCCTCGGGCACCTCGGCAAATTGCCCATGGTCCACCACGTACTCCATGGAGCGCTGGCCCTTGCGGTTGAAGGCGTGGAAAACACTGTCATGAATGCCATCGAAATCCAGCGGCGGCACATCGAACAGTTCGCACAGTTGCTGATTGAACGCCGGCGTGGCCTTGACCCAACGGCCGTCCAGATACAACTCGGTATAGCCATGCATGGCAAATACGTCACTTCTGAGCAGCTCGATCAAACGGGGCGTCGAGAGGTGGTTACGCACGTCGGCCAGGCCGATGCGCGCCGGGATCCCGCAGTGCCTTGCGCACGCCGCCAGCAATGTTGCCTTGGGCACGCAATAACTCTCGCCGGCCGCCAGTGCGAAGCTCGCGCTGAGGGTTTGCGGGTCGCGACTGAAGGTATAGGGGTTATAGCGCACCGCCTCGCGCACAGCGTAGTAAAGACTGACTGCCTGGTCACGAAGTGCGGCACTCGAACCGCGATGTTTTTCGGCGAACTCCACCACCGCAGGGTGGTCACTATCGATGAAGCGGCCGGGATTCAAGTACGCATTCATGAGGTTAATCTCAGAGAGCAAGCCCTGAGTCTAACCACAGGCATGCACCTGGGATAACGACGATTCGGCCAAATGTCGGCGCCTGGTGCTGATCATTGCCGGCACACCACGTAACACCCTCGTCACCCCGCTTGTTCGGATGCCGACTAAGCTCTGAGGTGATTTCGCACCTGGTTTCACGGAGGATTGAATATGCTGTTGTTGTGGATACTGGTTCTGGTGGTGGGCATTGCCTACCTGGCGCACCGGCGCATCGCGCCCCTGCCCGCCATCGGCGTGGTCGCCGTCTACCTGTTGGCGATGGGCGCCTTCAGCCACGCACCAGGCTGGTTGCTGCTGATCTTCTGGATGCTGATCGCCGTGGTAGCCGCCCCGCTGCTGCTGCCGGACCTGCGCCGCAAGTACTTCACCGCGCCGCTGTTCAACTGGTTCCAGAAAGTCCTGCCGCCGATGTCCGAGACCGAGCGCGACGCCATCGACGCCGGCACCGTGTGGTGGGATGGCGAGCTGTTCAGCGGCCGCCCCGACTGGGACAAGCTGCTGGCCTATCCCAAGGCGCAACTGACTGAAGAAGAACAAGCCTTCATCGACGGCCCTACCGAAGAACTGTGCGCCATGGTCACCGACTGGGAAATCGGCCAGGCCATGGACTTGCCACCCGCTGCCTGGGAACACATCAAGCAGCATGGCTTTTTTGCCCTGATCATCCCCAAGGAGTTCGGCGGCAAAGGCTTCTCCGCCTATGCCCACTCCCAGGTCGCGATGAAGCTGGCGACCCGCAGCGGCGACCTCGCCTCCACGGTCATGGTCCCCAACTCCCTGGGCCCGGCCGAATTGCTGCTGCACTACGGCACCGATGAACAACGCAACCATTACCTGCCACGCCTGGCCCGTGGCGACGATATCCCGTGCTTTGCCCTGACCGGCCCACTGGCCGGTTCCGATGCTGGCTCCATGCCCGACACCGGGGTGATCTGCAAAGGCGAATGGGAAGGCAAGGAAACCCTCGGCCTGCGCCTGAACTGGGAAAAACGCTACATCACCCTCGGCCCGGTAGCGACGTTGCTCGGCCTGGCCTTCAAGGCCCATGACCCGGATCATCTGCTGGGCGACAAAGAAGACCTGGGCATCAGCCTCGCGCTGATCCCCACCGACACCCCGGGTGTTGAAATTGGCCGCCGTCACCTGCCACTGGGCGCCGCGTTCATGAACGGCCCCAACTCCGGCAAGGATGTTTTCATTCCGCTGGAATTCCTGATCGGTGGCCAGGAAATGCTCGGCAAGGGCTGGATGATGCTGATGAACTGCCTGTCGGTAGGCCGTTCGATTTCCCTGCCTGCCGTCGGAACGGGCGCGGCCAAGTTCACCAGCCTGGTGACCGGCCAGTACGCCCAGGTGCGTGAGCAGTTCAACGTACCGCTGGCGGCCTTTGAAGGCATCCAGGAAGCCCTGGCCCGCATCGGCGGCAACGCGTGGCTGATGGACAGCGCGCGGATGCTCACCGCCAACGCGGTCGACCTGGGGGAGAAACCCTCGGTACTGTCGGCGATCCTCAAGTACCACCTGACCGAACGCGGCCGCGAATGCATCAGCCACGCGATGGACGTGCACGGCGGCAAGGGCATCATCATGGGCCCCAACAACTACCTGGGCCGCAGCTGGCAAGGCGCGCCGATCTTCATCACCGTGGAAGGCGCGAATATCCTCTCGCGCAACCTGATGATCTTCGGCCAGGGCGCAATTCGCTGCCATCCGTTCGTCCTCAAGGAAATGGCCCTGGCCGGTCGCGAAGACCATGACCAGGCGCTGAAGGAATTCGACGGCCTGCTGCTGCAGCACATCGGCTTTGCCGTAAGCAACGCCGCCAGCACCCTGGTGTTGAACCTCGGTTTCGGTCACTTCGAAAAGGCTCCGGGCAACAGCCTGAGCCAGGGCTATTTCCGCGCACTCAACCGTCAGGCCGCGGCGTTTGCGATGCTGGCGGACCTGAGCATGATGCTGCTGGGCGGCGAGTTGAAACGACGCGAACGCCTGTCGGCACGTCTTGGTGATGTGCTGAGCCACATGTACCTGGCATCGGCTGCACTCAAGCGTTATCACGACCTGGATTCGCCAGACCACCTGGAACCGCTGTTCGCCTGGGCCATGGAAGAGAGCCTTGGCCACTCCGAGCGTGCACTGGATGAACTGCTGACCAACTTCCCGAGCAAGGTGTTGGGTTGTCTGTTGCGGGTGATCGTGTTCCCGTTCGGCCGCCGTCATAAAGGCCCGTCCGATGCGCTGGATGCCGAAGTGGCCGCAGTGCTCGGTCGCGCCAAGGGTGACCCGACCCTGGAAGCGGTGCTGGCGGGCTGCTATCGCCCACAGTCCGCAGAAGATCCGGTGGGCGCCCTGCAACACGCCTACGACCTGTTGGCCGACAGCCATCCGTTGCAGAAAAAACTCCACGAAGGCCTCAAGAGCGGCCAGGTCAAACCGACCGCGGGCGAACACGCCATCGATGCCGCGCTGCATGCCGGCGTGCTGCAACCGGCCGAGGCGCAGACCCTGCGTGACGCTGAAGCGGCGCGGCGCAAGGTGATCGACGTGGATGATTTCAGCAAGGAAGAACTGAGCCAGGCTGAGGGAAAAGTCCGCTGATCCCAGCGGTCATATAAAAACGGGTAGAGTGCCCTGCCTCACAAATACTGATCCCTTTTGACGGCGTCTGTTGTCGTCATGCTGCGTTGCCGCTCCTCGCCATAGCAAGCTATGACTCGTCGCGGCGCCTTGCCTGACAACAACAGCCACTCGTCAAAAGGAATCGTATTTGTGAGGCAAGGCACCGAGCTATATACTCTCGCGCCCGTTTTGCTCTTGAGGACTTATCTCGTGTCCAACGTCGTTGCCGATCATCTCGTCTTGCTCGACCACCTGCGCAGCATCCTGGTTGCCGTCGGCGAAGCCGAACAGGTTCCCGAGGAAAGCCACCTCCTGTTCCTGGAGCGCTTCGATGAACTGCGCGCCTTGCTGCCCATCGACCCGATCGAAAGCCAGTACCTGGGCCAGGACATGATGAGCCAGGTCATCCTGCGCTACCCGCAAATTGCTCACCTGGTACCGCGCGACCTGCTGTGGTTCTTCGGTGGCGACTGCCTGCACTTCATGCCCGACGACGAGCTGGACCTGTACCAGGCCCTGGAAGAACGTCGCTTCGAAGCTGAACAGAACGACGAACCGTTCGACTGGAACCAGGAAAAGCAGTTGTTGGCCATGTCCAATGACCAGCCCAAGCACTGATCTCAGGGCTCACGCAGATCAAATGTGGGAGCGGCGGTGCGACGGTTCGACTTGCTCGCGAATGCGGTGGTTCAGTCAATATTTTAGGTGACTGAACCACCGCATTCGCGAGCAAGCCCGCTCCCACATTTAAACTGTATTCCTACCGTTTCTTCAGCGTCGGCTCTTTGGCCATGCACTCCACCAGATAATCAATAAACACCCGCAACTTCGGCGGCAGGTACCGCGTCGGCGAATGCAGTAACCACGCATCCCCGTGGTACGACGCAATGAAATCCCACCCCGGCAACACCTGCACCACCTCCCCCGCCTCCAGCGCATGCCGCGCCGTGAAATACGGCAAGCTGCCAATCCCCACATGTTGCAATACCGCATCCAGCCGCACGCCTGTGTGATTGGCCGCATACCGCCCGCGCACGCCCACCGTCACCGCCTTGCTGCCCTGACGAAACTTCCAGCGCGCATCCCCCGGCGTCTCACCCAGGTAGATGCAACTGTGCTCCAGCAAATCATGGGGATGCTGCGGCGTACCGTGCTCCGCCAGGTACCGCGGCGTGGCGCAGATCAAATGCTCGATCGGCAGCAACTGGCGCCCCACCAACCCCGGCGGCGGGCTGTCGGTGATGCGGATACTCAGGTCGACATTGTCATCAATCAGGTCCACATGCCGGTCCTCCAGGATCAACTGCACGTCGACCTTGGGATAACGCCGCAAAAACTCCGGCATATGCGGATGCACCACAAAACGCCCTACCGCCTTGGGCACGCTGACCCGCACCAGCCCTTCGGCTTCATGGGTGTATTGGCCGCTGATTTCCATCACCGACCGCGCAGCACTGACCATTTCCTGGCAGCGCTTGAACACCTCTTCGCCGCCTTCGCTGAGGCGCAATTTGCGCGTGGTGCGTTGCAACAGGCGAGTCGCCAGGGCCTTTTCCAGGCGTGAGATGCTGCGGCTCACGGAGGACGGTGATGCTCCCAGTTGGCGCGCAGCCTCGGAGAAGCTGCCGGTTTCCACCACCTTGACGAAAATCGCCATTTCGCCCAGCAGCGGTAAGGGAAGATTGATGCTCATGACGCACAAGTCCATTGAGATTTGAACGGATTATCACCCATTGGCGCACTTCTTATACTGCCGGTTAGAAACCCTGATGCGGATATAAATGATGACCCAGCGCCTGTTTTTTACCCATGACCACCTGAATGCCGAACTTGAAGTGCTGGGATGCACACCTTTTGATAACCAGTTTGCGGTAATCCTGCAGTCCACAATCTTCCATCCACAAGGTGGCGGCCAGCCCTGCGACACCGGCTGGCTCGGGGCAAGCCAGGTGTTGAAGGTGGTGCAGGAAGGCGATCATGTCGTGCATTACGTAGACCGCCCCGTGGCTCCCGGGGTGATACAGGCACGCGTCGATGAAGACCGCCGCACCTTGCACACGCGCCTGCACTCGGCCGGGCATCTGATCGGCAATGCCGGTGAAACCCTGGGCTGGATGCCGATCAAGGCTCATCACTGGCCGGGCGAAGGCAAGATCACCTTTATTCGCGGCACCTCGGCACAGGCCATGGACGCCGAGGCGATCCAGCGGCAAGTCGACCAATGGATCGCCGCCAACCTGCCGCGCCATATGGCCCTGGATGACGGTACGCGGCAAGTGGGTTTTGGCGACCTGCCGGCCTATGCCTGCGGCGGCACGCATGTGCAGGCATTGGGGGACGTGGGCCAGGTGACGATCCTGGCCCTCTCCGAGAAAAAGGGTGCATTGTCGGTGCGCTATACCCTGAACTGACTAAACCGCAATCGCCCCCGCCCTGCCCGGTTCCACCACAAACGACTTGAGGGTCGAGACGCTGGCGTTCGGATCCCGGGGATCGGAAATCACCCGGAAGTTCGTCAGCATATTCCTCTCCTCAAGCGCCACCGACACATAGCCGCGCTGGCGGCTGTCGAAAAACTTCACATGGGGATTGAGGGGCAGGATCGCACTGAACGCATCAAATGGCGGCCCGTCAGACGTCACCGACGTGCCGACAAACTCGGTCGCGACCACGGGCGAATCCGGATTCCCTGCGTCAGCGTGCAGGTCCGTCGTCCAGAACGAGTGAATATCGCCGCCCCAGAACACCGGGTTATTCACCTTTCTGCGCACCATCGACGCAAGCATCCGCTCACGGTTGGCCATGTAACCATCCCAGCCATCTGTCCAGCGGCCGGGCTTGTGGTTGGTCAGGTCACGTTGCGTGAGCGGCGCGACCAACAGGTCCTGGGCGATCACGTTCCATTGTGCCCGGGACTCGGCAAAACCCTGATCCAGCCAAGCCTCCTGCTCCCAGCCGAGCATGGTGCGACGGGGATCGCGCAGGTCAGCACAGGTGTTCGCGGCTACATGTCCCTTGTGGCTGCCATTGGCCAGGATGCATGGCTGCTCGGAGCGGTACTGACGCCCATCCAGCACATGGAAACGCGCCAGCCGGCCGTAGTCCAAACGCCGATAGAGGCGCATGTCCGGCCCGCGCGGCAGGCTGCTGGCCCGCAGCGGCATGTGCTCATAGAAGGCCTGGTAGGCCGCCGCCCGCTGCTTGAGAAAACTCGTCACCGGGATGTTCGGGTCCTGGGACCACTGGCTGGCATAGTCGTTTTGCACTTCGTGATCGTCCCAGGTGACCACACTGGGCGCCGCAGCATGCAGTGCCTGCAAATCCGGATCGGTCTTGTACAGGGCGTAGCGGTTGCGGTAATCCACCAGATTCAACGCATTGCCGCTGCCGTGGGGGCGAATGATCTTGCCGGAATCAGCCGCGTAGGAACTGTCATAGATGTAATCCCCGAGGAAAAACACCAGGTCAGGCTGCTCGGCGGCCAAATGCCGATAGGCGCTGAAGTAGCCTCGCTCCCAATGGGAGCAGGAGACAAAACCCAACTGCGCCGATGCCATGGCATGCACCGCCGGCGCTGTGCGCGACTGGCCCACCGGGCTTTGCGCACCGAGGCCCTCGAACTGGTACCAGTAAGGTCGACCCGCCTCCAACCCGCTCACTTCCACATGCACCGAATGGGCGAAACGCTCGCTGGCCATCACCTCGCCCTGGCGCACAACGTGCGTCATCGCTGCATCGCGGGCCACCTTCCAGCGCACCGGCACCGCTCGGTTCAGGCCACCCCGACCGTCGGCGGCATTGAACAGCGGCGCGAGGCGCGTCCAGATCACGAAACCATCGGGCAATGGATCGCCTGACGCCACACCGAGGGTGAAGGGATAGTCGATGCCTGCACTACGGGCAAACGGGCTGAGGATCGAAAACGCCGTGGCAACTGCAAGCCCGCCCAGTACGCGACGGCGATCGTGATTCACACTCATCAACTGCGCTCCTTCCAATCGGCACGCACCAGGCCATACAACAACATGTCCTCGTGCACCCCATTCTTGAGGAAGGCGCCCTTCATGCACCCTTCGTAACCCAAGCCAATTTTTTCCATGACCCGAGCGGACCCTTTGTTACGAGCAAAGCACTGGCTGCCCACACGCTGCAGCGCCAATTCGCTGAACCCAAACGCCATGATCTGCGCCGCTGCTTCGGCGGCATAACCCTGGCTTCGAGAATGGGCGGCCACCCAATACCCGAGATGCCCACTTCGATGAGCAGCAGATAATCTGAGACTGATCACGCCGATCAATTCGTCAGTTTCCCGCAGATGAATCCCCAGCCCCAGTGAATGCCCCGAGCGGTAATTCTCTGCCTGGCCATCAATAAAGGCGTGTGCGGTTTCCAAGGTGTATGGCGATGGAATCGCAGCCGTGTTGTTCGCAATATCGGGATCGTTGGCCAGCACCGACAACGTCTCGGCCTGCTCCTTTTGCAGAGGCTTCAACAGCAGTCGCGGGGTGGATAAATGCGGCAGTGCAATGCTCATGCAGGGGGACTCGCGAAATAAATTCTCCAAGAATGTACCCGCGTCGTGTCAGTTTCATTACGTAGATAAATAGACCTACGAGTCGTCTGTAAGACGCGTCCTAGAGCCTTAAAAGCTTAAATTAAAGTTAACCATTCGGTCATTTTTGGTTGCTAGCGTGTCGCCCCTAATCAACTGCGGGGTAGCGGAATGAGAACTTGGGATGAACCCAAAAAACGCAAGGCACACATCGAACTGATCCCGATGATCGACGTGATGATGTTCCTGTTGGTGTTTTTTGTACTGGTGAGTTTGAACGTGATTCCGGCCCTGGGCATGAAGACTCAGCTGCCGAGCGCCAGCAGTTCACAGCAGCTCAAGCCGCAAAATAAATTCATCCTGACCCTGGGCCTGGAAGGTCAGCTGCAGCTCGATGGCAAGGACCTGACCGTCGACGCGCTGGTGCCTGCACTCAAGGCCGGCGAGAAGCCAGACACCAAGTCGACGATCATCGTCAACAGCGACAAAGGCGTGGAAGTGTCGCGCCTGGTCGAGGTGATGGACACCCTGCGCCTGGGTGGCTTTACCTCTGTCTCCATCGCCACGAAAAAGTCCTGATCATGTATGCCTTGTTTCGTGCGCGTCGGCTGCTGGGCAGTGTCCCGGCCCTGATCGCCCTGGTGCTGATTGCACTGGGTATCCAGTCCCAACCCCTGAAGATCCAGCCGCAGTACGACGAGTCGGCGGTTGAACTCGCGCTGGTCGAGCCCGAGCCGGAAGTGGTCCCCGAGCCCGTGGTGGAAGAACCGCCGCCACCGCCGCCGGTGATCGAAGACGAGGAGGCCGAACCTGCCCCTCCGCCTCCGCCCCCCAAGCCGATCCCCAAACCACTGCCAAAGCCTGAGCCCAAGCCAAAACCGGTGCCCAAGCCCGTGGTCGCCAAGCCAACGCCTGTGCCTGCGCCAGCTCCGGTGGCCGCCAAGCCGGTGCAAGCCGCTCCCACGCCAGCACCCGCTGCGCCACCGGCGCCGCCGAAAGTCGACGGCCAGGCACTGGAAGGCGGCTACCTCAAGGGCTTGCGCAACGAGTTGGACAGCTACAAGCAATACCCCACCGGGCGCCAGGCGTCCCTTGAACGCCCGAGTGGCGAGGTGGTGGTCTGGTTAATGGTGGACCGCCAAGGCCGCGTCCTCGACTCCGGGATCCAGACCCCGGCGCCGAGCATGCTGCTCAACCGGGCCGCCACCAACAGCCTGCGCCGTATCAAGCAGGTGAAACCGTTCCCCGAACAAGCCTTCGGTGGACGTAACGAGCAGCGCTTCACCGCCACCTTCAACTACAGCGTGCAATAAGCACACACCACCAGGACGACAGTGATGAAGTTCACCCGGATTCATCTGGCACTCGTTGCCGCGACGAGCATGACCCATGGAGTGGTCATGGCAGATACCAGCGACAGTGACGTCGGGACTATTGGGGTACAGGGCAAGGCAACCGCTGGGGGCGGTTACATGGTCCAGGAAGAGAGCGCCAAGGGCCGCTCGACCATCACCAAGGAAGCATTGGACAAACAGACGGCCACTGGCAACGCCATCGACAAGCTCAAGTACACCCCGGGCCTGAACATCTCCAGTGAAGACAACACCGGCCTCTCGGGCTTCCGCTTCACCATGCGCGGCATGAACTCCGACCAGGTCGGTATGTCGGTGGACGGCATGCCGATCAACGACTCCGGCAACTACGCGTTGTACTCCAACCTGTTGGGCGACCCGGAAAACATCGACCAGATTTTCGTCACCCAGGGCTCGTCGGAAGCCGACGGCCCGCACATCGGTTCCAGCGGCGGCAACATCGGCATCGTGACCATTCGCCCCACCAAGGAAACCGGTGCCTTCGTCAAGCAAGTGGTCGGCAGCAACGCCACCCGCAAGACCTTCGCCCGCCTCAATACCGGTGAAGTCAACGGCCTGAGCAACTGGCTGTCGGCCTCCCACACCGAAGGCCAGATGTGGCGCGGCTCGGGTGCCGTACGTGCGGACAAGGTGGAGTGGAACAGCTTCTTCGACGCCGGCAACGGCAACACCGCCAACCTGATCCTCAAGTACCACGAGCAGGACAACAACAGTTACAGCCAGTTGACCAAGGCACAGTTCCAGCAGTACGGCCGCAAGTACGACCCGTACCCGGCGACACCGGCGGTGGGCGCCAACGGCAAGGTCAGCAGCTACTACGACCTGGCGCAGAACCCGTTCCAGACCTTTACCGCCGTGCTCAACACCCAGTACAAGCTGAGCGACAACCTGTCCCTCTCGGTGATCCCGTATTACTACTACGGCAACGGCAGCGGCGTGGGCTCCTCGGCCTATGCGCTGAACAGTGGCTCGAACAAGGGCGGCGTTTTCGACCTCGGCAACCTGCCGACACAGGCTCAATACAACGCCGACGGTTCCGCGACCACCGGCGTCTACTACCGCCCTTCGCGCACCCAGACCTGGCGCCCGGGCATCACCACCAAGCTGAACTGGGACCTGGGCGACCACAGCCTGCAATTCGGCTACTGGTATGAACGCGCCCGCCAAAGCCAGACCCAACCGTTCATTGCCCTCAAGAACAACGGCAAGCCAAGCGATACCTGGCCCGACGGCAACTCCGTGGTCGACGCCAACGGCAACACCGTACAGGGTCGCGACCGCTACACCGTGACGCCGGCGCAAAAGGTCTGGACCCAGGACACCTGGTACATCAACTCGGACTGGACGTTGATCGCGGGCATTGCCTACATGAACGTCGAGCGTGACGGCACCAACCACGGCAGCCTCACCGAGCAACCCGGCAAGGCCAGCCAGACCTACAACAAACTGCTGCCCAACGCCGGCCTGAAATACCAGCTCGACGAGCGTGACCAGTTGTTCTACAGCCTGTCGCGCAACATGCGTATTCCACAGAACTACGTGCTGTACGACAAAGGCGTCGGCTCCCTCGACTCCAAGCCGGAACTCAGCTGGAACCAGGAACTGGGCTGGCGCTACACCGGCGAAGACAGCACCCTCGCCGCGACCCTGTTCTACATGCAGTTCAAGAATCGCCAGCTCACCTCCCTGGACAGCAACGGTGATTCCGCCGACATCAACGCCGGCACCGTCATCAACAAAGGCCTGGAACTGGAGTGGAGCGGCAAGCTGCCGCACAACTTCAACTACTACACCTCCTACACCTACACCAGCTCCAAGCAGCAGGACGACCTGACCGTCTACAGCGCCGGCAAGCCGATCGTGCTGCCCACCAGCGGCAAGCAGTTCGCCAACGTGCCGACCAACATGCTGGCGGCCAACATCGGCTATGACGACGGGCGCTTCTACGGCACCTTCGGCGGCAAGTTCACCAGCAAGCTCTATGGCGACCTGACCAACGACGAAGCCATCTCCGCCCGCACCATCTTCAACCTCGGCGCCGGTATCTACCTGCCGGTGGACAAGAAAGTCGTCAAGGACGCAACCCTGCGCCTGAACGTCGACAACCTGTTCGACAAGAAGTACCTGGACGGCGTGTACACCACCAAGACCAACTCGGCGAGCTACAGCGGTTTCCGCGATGGCGACCCGGCCTACATCGTTGGGCTTGACCGCACCGTCACCGTTTCCCTGGAAGCCAATTTCTAACTGCGAGGCTCAGCATCATGGACATGAACCTGCTTCACCAAATCACCTTTTATGTGATGTACGCCGCACTGGCGATTGCAATCTTCATCACCATCGAACGTGGCATCTACTTCGCCTACGTGCGCCGCCAGGCCCGTGCATTGACCGAAGTGCTGGGCGCCAATGTGCACAGCGAACGCGACCTGCCGGAAAACCTGACTCGCCGTGACAGCCTGCCGCTGAGCATGGTGCTGCCGATCCTGGCGCAGAAGGCGTCCCATGGTTCGCGCAAGGACCTGGACGACGAGATCGAAACCCAGTACCTCAAGACCCGCGCGCCGCTGTCGCGCAGCCTGTGGATCATCGAAACCATCACCACCGCCGCGCCGCTGCTCGGCCTGTTGGGGACCATCCTCGGCATCATCGACACCTTCAAGGCGCTGGCCAGTGCCGGTGTGTCCGACCCGGGCCAGATTTCCGGTGGTATCGGTACGGCCCTGTTCGCCACGGGTTTGGGTATCGCCATCGCGCTGTTCTGCGTGGTGTTCCACAACTTCTTCCAGGACAGCCTGGAGCGCATCAACGACCAGCTGAAAATCCTGCTGATCCGCGCGGCAACCGGTGCCCGCGTGCAGGGTGAAGTGCCACACCTGGTACCGACCCCGCTGCACACCCGCACTGCGTGACCTTCCCGGGGCGGGCGCATCATGCGCCCGCCCTTTTTTTGCCCGATGAGACGCCTATGTCCATATCGCTGAAATTACGTATCGCCGGCCTTGCAGGCCTGCTCCTCAGTCCGCTTGCCCAGGCGGACTTTTCAATTCCGGGATTTGAGTTGGTACACACCGTGCCAGTGGACACCCAACTTGGCACCGCCGATCTGCGCCAGCCCGGCCCCGTGTGGATCCAGCTGTTCGACGGCGCGAAAAGCCGCATCGACATCGGCCAGTTCTACGCGGCCGACCATCCTGGCTCGGTGATGGACAAGGTGATTGAACACCTGGAAGCCGCCGGCAAACGCGGGGTGAAAATTCGCTTCCTGCTGGAAGAAAAAGGCGTGCGGCTGTCGGAAGCCTCGACCCTGGAGCGCCTGAAAGCCATTCCCAACGTGACCTTCCGCATCCTGCCCTATGGCAAGCTGAGTGGCGGGATCATCCACGCCAAGTACATGGTAGTGGATGGCAAGCAGGCGTTTATCGGCAGCCAGAACTTCGACTGGCGTTCGCTGGAGCATATCCACGAAACCGGGCTGTTGATCAGTGATGCAAACGTCGTCGCCCAGACCCAGGCCATTTTTGAACAGGACTGGCAGGCCCAGGCTGCGTTGGCCGACAACCAGCCTGTTGCCCTGCCCGCCACAGGCGCCACACCGGCACGCACCGGCAACTACCTGGTAGCCAGCCCCCAGCGCTACAACCCGCCGGGTGTGGGTGATTCGCAGCTGGAACTGCCACGTCTGCTGGGCGAGGCGAAAAAGGAAGTGCGCGTACAACTGCTGGACTACGCGCCGCTGTCCTATGGACCTGACAGAACCCGGCCTTACTACGCGATGATCGACAATGCAGTGCGTGCAGCGGCAGCGCGCGGGGTCTCGATCAAGTTGATGGTATCCAACTGGAACACCGAAGCACTGGAATTGCCGTACCTGAAAAGCCTGGCGGTGCTGCCGAATGTCGAGGTCAAGATCGTCACGCTGCCCGAGGCCAGGCAAGGATTTATTCCTTATGCGCGGGTGATCCACAGCAAGACCATGGAAATCGACGGGCAAGTGGCGTGGGTAGGGACCAGTAACTGGCTGGGCGGTTATTTCGATAACTCGCGCAACCTGGAAGTGGTGATGCGCAGTGAGGCGATGGCCAAGCGTGTGGGAGATTTACACGAGCAACTGTGGGACGGGCCGTATGCCAAGGCATTGGACGTGACAAGCGAGTACCCGGAGCCGCATCCGGGCAAGCCGTGAGCCGTTGCCTGCAAATCCCATGATTTGCGGGCAATGTCACATTGCCAGATATGAATGTTGCACTTTTCCGCCGTTGCGCTGACCAACCCTGCACACCTCATGGATGGAGAGCAGGGATGAACACCACACGCAATGGACTGTACGGTACGGCGCTGGTTTGGGCGGCCATCGGGCTGGCAGGTTGTGCCAATTCCATGACCTCCACCGGGGTGCCGGGGGTGAAGATGGGCGACAGCTATGAGCAGGTACTCGCCGTGGTCAGCCGTGACAATACGGTGACCAGGAAGATCGACGGGCAGGGATTCCGGGCTGAGGGTTACTCGCAGACGTTCAAGGATTGTCGCAGTACATATTTTATCTTCCAGGGCGCCGATGGCTTGCAGATGGTCAGCCATGAGCCCGCGCCGCATCTGTCGGTCAGCCAGAACTGCCGCCAGCCATGAGCACTTTACGTGTCATTCCCGCCCTGTTCCTGTTGCTCCTCAGCGGCTGTGGCCAGGTATATAACGTCCGCTCCCTCAACACCGCCTATACAGCGCCACCGTCTGCCGAGACGGCGCGCTTGCGCATTATCAGCGACGGCATGGTGCGCGCAGTGCCCGGGCGCGATTGTCTGGACTGGAATGTTCCCGGAGCAGGCGTGATGGTGTCCGCCAAATCCGGCTTCGCCGACCGCAATGGCGCAAGCCTGGGGATGCCGGGGCCGATTTACACCTGGGACGGTGCGGTGTCGTCCGAACAGGTGATTCCGGCGAACACGCCCATTGCCTTTCATTACCTTGGGTTGCCGCAATATGGCCGGCAATGTTTCAACACCATGACCTTTATCCCCAAGCCCAGCATGGACTACATGGTGCGAGCATCAATGTCCGGGAGTTGCTCATTCGAGCTTGCTGAGCTGCCGAAAGGTGCCGAACGATGGAGTCCGATTGAACCGACGCCATCGGGAAGGCTATCGATGTGCCATGCGATGGATAATTTCTAGCGGTACAAACGCAACGTGGGCCGAGGCATTGCACTCCGGCTCACAAAAAACCCACAAACAAAAACGCCGATCATTGCTGATCGGCGTTTTCGTTAAATATGGAGCGGGAAACGAGACTCGAACTCGCGACCCCGACCTTGGCAAGGTCGTGCTCTACCAACTGAGCTATTCCCGCAAATGGCGTCCCCTAGGGGACTCGAACCCCTGTTACCGCCGTGAAAGGGCGGTGTCCTAGGCCACTAGACGAAGGGGACACGCTACTGAAACACATGGTGTGTATTTCAGTGCCCAGAGATTAAATCCGAAGATTACGCCCTGGTTTCACTCAGTGCCGCCCGAGGGCAACACTGCTTAAATTTGGAGCGGGAAACGAGACTCGAACTCGCGACCCCGACCTTGGCAAGGTCGTGCTCTACCAACTGAGCTATTCCCGCATATGGCGTCCCCTAGGGGACTCGAACCCCTGTTACCGCCGTGAAAGGGCGGTGTCCTAGGCCACTAGACGAAGGGGACACACGTACAACATTCACTCCCTACCGCGTTTCGCTGTGTGCTTTACGCTGTAAGTGGCGCGCATTCTATGGATGGATTGGGAGGTCGTCAACCCCCAAGGATAAATTTATTTAAATCAATGACTTCGCCGTGGTTTACGGGGGTTGCAAGGGTTTCTCGCCGTCCAGGCTTTGGCGCCTATATTCTGGCGTTCCACAAGGCGCTATAGTTCGCCACAGCAAATGATGGCAATGTGCATCTACGCAGGGACTGCCCCGCTATATAGAAGAAACTACTGACGCAACTGGTCGCTCAGTCCTATCCGGTCACTGCACCAGTCACTACACTTCAATGCAAACCCCATAAAGAGGTCACACCGGTGACACCACTCATGATCACCCTGCTGGTAATAGCCGGGATCGTAATACTGATCGCCATTGGCTACATGAACCACGTGGTGGAAAACAATAAGCTGGAAAAGAACCGGACCCGGATCGAACTCAATGACCGGCTGCGCCGCTGCGGCGAAATCACCGAGACCTTCCCTGGCCAGTTGATGACGCCGCGACTCAAGTTGCTGCTGACCCGCCTGGAGCTCAACGTCAACCAGCGCCTGCTGAACCTCGACAAGTCCAATGCGTCGCTCAAGGCACGCATCACTGAACTCAACGCACTGGTGGCCCAGGGCGAATCGATTCCGGTGAACAACCCGCCAGGCCCGATCCAGACCGAAGCCAAGGCCAAGGATGTACGTTTCCTGCTCGAAGCACTGCATGGCCAGGTGACCCGAGCGGCCCAGGACGGTTTCCTGCCGACCAATGAAGCCAAGCACTGGATCAAGGAAATCCGCCATATCCTGGTGCTGCTGCACATCGAGTTCTTCAACAACCTGGGCCAGCACGCGCTGCAACAAGGCCAGCCGGGCCAGGCTCGCCTGGCGTTCGAACGCGGCGTGCAGTACCTGCGCAAGCAGCCTGAGCCGGTGGTGTACAGCCAGCAGCTGCAATTGCTCGAGAAACAGCTGGCGCGCGCCAACTCCATGGTGCTGTCCAACCTTGAACCGGCTGAAGACGAGGTCAACGAATTGACCGAAGGCTTGAAAGTGGTGGATGCGGACGCCGACTGGAAGAAGAAAGCCATCTACGACTGATCCCCTGCCATTGTGGTGGGCGGCAAACCCGCTCGCCACATGCCATCACTCTGCACCTATCCCCTTCCCCTCGAATAGCGTAAAAAAGGCCCCCTCACTCCGTTAACGAAAAGGGCTTCGCCATGCCTGTCGTGCTCATCGATGGACAACCGCTGCATTACCTCGACCAGGGCACCGGCCCGGCCGTTCTCCTCGGTTCCAGCTACCTGTGGGACAGCCAGATGTGGGCGCCGCAGATCGAAGCGCTGTCGCAACAGTACCGGGTGATCGTCCCCGAGCTTTGGGGCCACGGCGAGTCCGGCGCACTGCCTGCAAACACTGCATCCCTGGACGACCTCGCACGCCAGCACCTGGCGCTGCTGGATCACCTGGACATTGCCCAGGTCAACCTCGTGGGCTTGTCGGTCGGCGGCATGTGGGGCGCACGCCTGGCGCTGCTGGCTCCCGAGCGGGTCAACAGCCTGGTGCTGATGGACACGCACCTGGGCGCCGAGCCGGAAGCCACTCGCCAATACTACTTTTCGCTGTTCAAGATGATCGAAGATGCCGGCGCCATTCCGGAACCGCTGCTGGATGTGGTGGCGCCGATCTTCTTCCGTCCCGGTATCGACCGGGAGTCGGCCTTGTACCAGGATTTCCGCAACGCACTGCAGGCCTTCCCCAAGGAGCGCCTGGTGCACAGCATCGTGCCCCTGGGCCGGATTATCTTCAGCCGCGCGGATGTGCTGGAACAACTGGCGCGCCTCGACACCGACACCACCCTGGTGATGTGTGGCGAGCAGGACAAGCCACGCCCACCGGCCGAATCAGAAGAAATGGCGGCCTTGATCGGCTGCGCGCTGACGTTGATTCCGCACGCCGGGCATATCTCCAGCCGGGAAAACCCCGATTTCGTCAACGAAGCGCTGCTGACCTTCCTGGCCAACAACGCCTGACCGCCCTGCCCTTTGATCACCGCAGGCCTGCGGTGATCAAAGGCGGAAGTGCCCGACCATCCCCTTAAGCTCCGTACCCAACTGCGCCAGCTCGATGCTCGACGCTGCATTGCCCTGCATGCTCAACGCCGATTGATCGGCACTCGCACGGATGCTGGTGACGCTGCGGTTGATTTCCTCGGCCACCGAGCTTTGCTCTTCGGCCGCTGCGGCAATCTGCTGGTTCATCTGCTGGATCAACGACACCGCCGCCGCGATGCTGCCCAGGGCGCTTTCGGTTTCCAGGGCATCACTGACCGCCAGCTTGACCAGTTCGCCGCTCTGCCTGATCTGCTGCACCGAAGCCTGCGCAGCGCTGCGCAAGGTACTGACCAACCGTTCGATTTCCTCGGTCGATTGCTGGGTGCGCTTGGCCAGCGCCCGCACCTCGTCGGCCACCACGGCAAAACCGCGGCCCTGCTCGCCCGCCCGCGCCGCCTCGATGGCCGCATTCAGCGCCAGCAGGTTGGTTTGCTCGGCCACGCTCTTGATCACCTCAAGGACGGTACCGATAGTCTGGATCTCCGCGCTCAGGCTTTCGATGCTGGTACTGGCGGAGGTCGCGGAGCTGGCCAGCAACTCGATACGCTGCAAGCTCTGACGCACCACCTGCTGGCCGCTGTCGACCTTGTCATCCGCCGTCTGCGCCGCCTGGGCCGCTTCTTCGGCGTTGCGCGCCACATCGTGCACGGTGGCGGTCATCTGGTTCATGGCCGTGGCCACCTGCTCGGTTTCTTCCTTCTGGCTGCTGACCTCGATATTGGTCTGCTCGGTGACGCTGGACAGCGAATGGGCCGAGCTGGCCAGTTGCTCGATACCCGCCTGCAACCCGCTGACCATGCTGCTCAGGCCGCTGCTCATCTGTTGCATCGCGAGCATCAACTGGCCCATCTCGTCCCGGCGACTGACTTCCATGCGGCCACTGAGATCACCGGCGGCAATCTGCTGGGCCACTGCAATCACGCTGCGCAACGGTGCAACGATCAAACGGGTAATGATCCACGCGGCAATCAGCCCGACCAATAACGCCAACGCCGAAGAACCGATGATCAGCAACGCGCTTTTCTTCAACTGCGCCTGCATCGACAGGTCTTCTGCGTCGTAGGCCTGATTGACCCGGGTGACCACTTCGGCTGCACGCTCGTGCAACTGCTTGTAGACGACTTTTTCCTGGGCCAGCAGCCCGGTGTATTCGCCGAGTTTTTCGCTGAAGGCCGCGATATGCCCGGACACTTCGTTAAGCACGGTTTGGTAGCCAGGATCCTTGACGGTGGTTTTCAGCTGTTCGACCTGGGCCATGGCCTGATCGGCCTGCTCGATCTTGCCTTGCTCGGCGTTCTCGTCATCGCCCTTGCGGCTCTGGTCCAGGCGCACGTGCGCTTCGTTCATGGCCTGCAGCATCAGGCGCGAGACCTGGCTGACCTGCCCCGCCTGCTCGATGAATTCGGCACCTTCCTTGCCCTGGCTTTCCTTGAGGCCATAGGCGCCGTCGTCCGCCAGCCCGGCCTGCAACACATCAAGGTTGTTGGCGACACTGGAGACCGACCAACTGGCCATTTCCAGCGCCAGGTCCTTGGTCTGGGTCAGCTCGACAAACTCATCGAACGCCTTGCGATACGCCGCCAGCGCCTGCTCGACGTCGCTCATCACCGGGACATTGGCAGGCGACTGGGCCTTGAGAATTACCGCCTGGGCCGCCAACGCGTCGACACTTTCGTGCAAGGCGTCCACCGACTTGGGGTCGGCATGCAACGCGTAGTCCTGCTCGATCAAGCGCACCTTGAGCAAGCCGCTGTTGAGCGCCGACATGGCTTTAAGGCCCTCGAAGCGCTGGCCAACGGTTTGCAGCGACCATACGCCAATCGCGGCCACCAATGCCGTCAACAGCAGTACCAGGGCAAAGCCCAAGCCCAGTTTCTTGGCCATACCGAGGTTGGCAAAACGTCGTTGCACGGCAGAAATCATTGCACTTGAGTCCTCTTGCAATGGCGAATGCCATCAAGCCAGGTTTCGATGCAGCGAGATTCGCAACCCCGGGGCACTGAATACAAGGGTTTGGCGCCACAATAATGGCAAAAAGCTACATCCTCGTCGTTTTCAGAATGGTAGAGGTCGATCCTGCCGGCCCCATGGCCTTGAACAACGCCAGTGCACGCTGATCAGAAGCGTAGGCCACATTGATGCGCAGCCAGTCGCTGGATTCGCCCGTCGGGCTGAAAAGCGTCCCCGGCGACAGCAACACCCCCAGCCGGCGAGCCCGCGCCTGCACGGTGGAACGGTCGCCGACACCAGGGCGCGCCCAGAGGAACATGCCCCCCGCCGGCACCGCAAACACCTCCCACTCTTCGTCTTCCAGCACCTGCAGGGTCATGGCCATTTCCGTACTCAGCCGCCGGCGCAGGCGTTGCACCCATTTGCGGTAGGTACCATTGGCCAGCAACGTCGCCACCACCGCCTCGGCAAACCGCGAGGTGCCGATGCCGGTCAAGGTCTTGACCCTGGCCAATTGCGCGATGATCGCCCCGCTGGCCGTGAGGTACCCCACCCGCAAGGCGCTGCTGAGGGTCTTGGAAAAACTCGAGACATAGATCACCCGGTCCTCGTGGGGCAACGCCGACAACCGGGTGCACGTGGCATGTTGCAGGTCGCCATAGACGTCCTCCTCGATGATGAAGAAGTCCTGGGAATGGGCCAGTTGCAGCAAGCGCTCGGCCACCGCCAGGGACAGGCTGGTGCCGGTGGGGTTGTGATACAGGCTGTTGATGAACAGGCACTTGGGCCGGTGCCCGCGCAACAGCGCTTCGAGGGCATGCATGTCCGGGCCGCCACGGGTGCGCGGCACTTCCAGCAGCTTGACACCATGAAAGGCCAGTTGGCGGTAAAGGTTGCCGTACCCCGGGCTTTCCACCACCACGGTGTCGCCGGCCTTGAGCAGCGTGCGGATCAGCAGGTCCTGGGCATGGCTCGCACCGTGGGTGGTGAGGATATGCTCGACCCGGGTTGCCACCTGGATGTGCGCCAGGCGCTTGAGCAGCTGTTCACGCAGGGCCGGCAGGCCCAGCGGCGTGCTGTAGTTGAAGACGGCCGCGGTGTCGGTGCGGGTGACTTCACGAATCGCGTAGCTGATGTCGTCGCTCTCGCGCCAGGTGTCCGGCAGCCAGCCGCATCCCAGTTTCAGTTCGCCCAGTTGATTGTCGATGAAGGCGCCCCACCCCGACTCGGCGCCCTCATACCATTGGTTTTCACCGCGAAGACCACGCTCGGCGGGTGGCTGGGCCACACAGAAACCGGCGCCTTGCCTTGAGGCCAGCACCCCTTGGGCAACCATCCGCTCGAACGCCTCGATGACGCTGGACTGACTGAGCAGGTTCTCGTGGGCCAGTTGCCGCACCGAGGGCAACCGCGTCCCGGGGCTGGCGCCGCTCTCGCGAATCCAGGCGGCCAGCGCACTGACGATTTGCTGCACTACCGGTACAAGGGCTTGTCGATCGATCCCTAAATCCATGAGCCACTCACTTAAACTGTTGTCATTTAACCCAAACCAGTTAAGCACAGAAGCCCAATGACAGCCGCGATCAAGATTTATTAAATCATTGATTTAATTGAATTATTTACCTAGTGAAACACATTCAGGTGAGGCATCTGGCCACCTGCGGAAAAACCCCACAGCGCCTCCAACGCTTTTCTGAATGGCATCCGTCTCACTTCCTAAATCGCGGTCGCGCCACCGTCCACCGCCAATGCCTGGCCCGTGGTGAAGGCAGCACCGTCGCTGCACAGATAAAGCACGGCGCTGGCGATCTCCTCGACCTTGCCGATACGCCCGACCGGGTGCATGGCGGCGGCAAATTCGGCTTTGCGCGGGTCAGCTTCATAGGCACAGCGGAACATATCGGTGTCGATCACGGCCGGGCATACCGCGTTGACGCGGATTTTCTTTTTCGCGTATTCGATCGCCGCCGACTTGGTCAGGCCGATCACCGCGTGCTTGGACGCGGCATAGATACTCATCTTCGGCGCCGCCCCAAGTCCTGCCACAGAAGCCGTGTTGACGATGGCGCCGCCGCCCTGAGCCAGCAGCAACGGCAGTTGATACTTCATGCACAGCCACACGCCCTTGACGTTGACGCCCATGATTGCGTCGAACTCATCCAGGCTGCCGTCCGCCAGCTTGCCCTTCTCGATCTCGATCCCGGCGTTGTTGAAGGCATAGTCCAACCGGCCATAGGTGGCCACGGTCTGCTGCATCAACTGCTGCACGTCCGCTTCGAGGGTGACATTGCAGCGCACAAACACCGCTTCGCCACCGGCCTGATGAACCAGCGCCACAGTGCCCTCGCCGCCAGCCGCGTCCAGGTCGGCGACTACGACTTTCAAGCCTTCAGCGGCGAACGCCAGCGCAGTGGCGCGGCCAATGCCGGCGGCCGCACCGGTCACCAGGGCGACCTGGCCGGAAAATGTCATGCTCATGGTGGATGTTCCTTCGATGGGAATGCTCGATGACCCCAGTCTAGCCAGAGCCACCATCGGCGCGTCAGCACTATCAAAAGCCCGGTTGGCGAACCATGAGCCGCAGTGATAACGGCACCGGCATCACTATCATTGCAGTGGATCGGTGGGCATTCGCAGGTGCCGCGCACCTTGCCGGTGCAGCCCGAAGGGTCTATCACTCAAGGTCCACTTCTCAAGAGTCGCTGCCATGACTGCCCAGACTAACCGCCAATTCCTGCTCGCCAAACGCCCGGTCGGCGCGGCCACGCGGGACACCTTCACTTACCAGGAAGTGCCGGTGGGTACACCCCAGGACGGCCAGGTGCTGGTGCACAACGAATACCTGTCCCTGGACCCGGCCATGCGCGGCTGGATGAACGAGGGCAAATCCTACATTCCACCGGTGGGTATCGGCGAAGTCATGCGCGCCTTGGGCGTAGGCAAGGTGATCGCGTCGAACAACCCGAAATTTGCCGTGGGCGACTACGTCAACGGTGCCTTGGGTGTGCAGGATTACTTCCTCGGTGAGCCGCGGGGTTTCTACAAGGTCGATCCGAAACTGGCGCCGTTGCCGCGTTATCTGTCGGCGCTGGGGATGACCGGCATGACCGCTTACTTCGCCCTGCTGGACACCGGCGCGCCCAAGGCCGGCGAGACCGTGGTGATCTCCGGCGCGGCAGGCGCGGTGGGCAGCATTGCCGGGCAGATTGCCAAGATCAAAGGCTGCCGCGTGGTAGGCATCGCTGGCGGCGCCGACAAATGCAGGTTCCTGGTGGATGAACTGGGTTTTGATGCAGCCATCGACTACAAGAACGAAGACGTGCACGCCGGCCTCAAGCGCGAGTGCCCGAAAGGTGTGGACGTGTATTTCGATAACGTCGGCGGGGACATTCTCGATGCCGTGCTCAGCCGCCTGGCATTGAAAGCCCGCGTAGTGATCTGCGGCGCCATCAGCCAGTACAACAACAAGGAAGCTGTCAAAGGGCCGGCCAACTACCTGTCACTGCTGGTCAATCGTGCGCGCATGGAAGGGTTTGTGGTGATGGACCACGCGGCGAATTTTGCCGCTGCCGGGCAGGAAATGGCCGGCTGGATGGCTCAGGGCAAGCTCAAGAGCAAGGAAGATATAGTCGAGGGGCTGGAGACGTTCCCGGAGACGCTGATGAAACTGTTCAACGGTGAGAACTTTGGGAAGTTGGTGTTGAAGGTCAGCTGACACACCGCAGAACCAAATGTGGGAGCGGGCTTGCTCGCGAAGGCGGTAGAGCAGTCACCTTATGCATTGACTGTCACACCGCCTTCGCGAGCAAGCCCGCTCCCACATTTTTTTACCGTGCCCGCTTCAGGTCGGGTAGGTCAGGCAATCTCGGCAACTACCGCTGCCAGCGCCTTGGCCGGGTCGGCCGCCTGGCTGATCGGGCGACCGATCACCAGGTAATCGGAACCGGCATCCAGGGCCTGGCGCGGGGTCAGGATGCGACGCTGGTCGTCCTGGGCGCTGCCCGCCGGGCGAATCCCCGGGGTCACCAGTTGCAACGCCGGGTGGGCGGTCTTCAACGCCTGCGCTTCCAGCGCCGAGCACACCAGGCCGTCCAGGCCAGCCTTTTGCGCCAGGGCCGCGAGGCGTAGCACTTGTTCCTGTGGCTCGATGTCCAGGCCGATGCCGGCCAGGTCTTCACGCTCCATGCTGGTCAGCACGGTCACGCCAATCAGCAGTGGCTTGGGGCCGCTGCGCTGATCGAGCACTTCACGGCACGCAGCCATCATGCGCAAGCCGCCGGAGCAGTGCACGTTGACCATCCACACGCCCATTTCGGCGGCGGCCTTGACCGCCATCGCGGTAGTGTTGGGGATATCGTGGAATTTCAGGTCGAGGAACACCTCGAACCCTTTGTCACGCAAGGTGCCGACAATTTCGGCGGCACAACTGGTGAACAGTTCCTTGCCAACCTTGACCCGGCAAAGCTTGGGGTCCAACTGGTCAGCCAGCTTCAGTGCGGCGTCACGAGTGGGGTAATCCAGGGCGACGATGATAGGAGTCTGGCAGGCGGACATTGGAATGGGCTCTCAGGCAAGTCGAAATCGGCGCGGATTGTAGCGCAAGCAGCGGGTTTGCGGGATCCGATGATCGGTAATTCGCGATTTAGCCGCCAGATTGCGGGCTCCCGGGCAATTGTGTCGAAACAGATACATTCCCGACATGCCTGCAATACCCCCGAAGATTAGCCTCGCACACGTGAACCATCGTACAGAACTTCCAGCCCCGGGGCTGGGCGCCTATGCTGAACGCAACAACCTCGCCGCCGAGCTTCGGCCCGGCGGCCAACCAGGTAGATGATCGCACCATGCAAACCCTGACTCCTGTGCTGAATGACGATCAAAAAGCCTCGCTTGTCGGTGAAGACAAACGCTGGAATACCCGCGCACTGATTGTCGACGACGACGTGCCGATCCGCGAATTGCTGATCGATTACCTGGCGCGCTTCAATATCCTCGCCAGCGGCGTGACCGATGGCGCGGCCATGCGCCAGGCCATGCAAGCCGAGACCTTCGACGTGGTGGTGCTCGACCTGATGCTGCCGGGCGAAGACGGCCTGTCGCTGTGCCGCTGGCTGCGGGCGGAATCGGACATCCCGATCCTGATGCTCACCGCCCGCTGCGAACCTACCGACCGCATTATCGGCCTGGAACTGGGGGCCGACGACTACATGTCCAAGCCCTTCGAGCCCCGTGAACTGGTGGCGCGCATCCAGACCATCCTGCGCCGGGTGCGGGATGACCGCACCGAGCAGCGGGCGAATATCCGCTTCGACAACTGGCGTCTCAACAGCGTGCTGCGCCAGCTGGTGGCCGACGACGGGCTGGTGGTGCCGCTGTCCAACGCCGAATTCCGTTTGCTGTGGGTGTTTATCGAGCGCCCGCGCCGGGTGCTGAGCCGCGAACAATTGCTGGACGCGGCCCGGGGTCGCTCCATCGAGGCCTTTGATCGCAGCATTGACCTGCTGGTCTCGCGCCTGCGCCAGAAGCTGGGGGACGACCCCAAGGCCCCGCAGTTGATCAAGACCGTACGCGGTGAAGGCTACCTGTTCGACGCCCGAGATATCGGCTGATGCGCAACGCCTTCAACACCCTGTTCGGGCGGCTGTTCGGTGTGTTGCTGGTGGCGATTGTGCTGGCCCACGCGCTGGCATTCTTCTGGTTTCACCATTATGGCCCGCCGCCCCCTCCGCCCCACGAGACCTTCATCGAGCAACCGGACGGCAGCCTGACGCCAATGCCCAAGGAGCATCGCCGTCCCTGGTTCGGCGGGCCTGTGGTGCCGCTGACCTTCCAGTTTATCTCGCTGATCATTGCCGCCTGGTACGGCGCCAAGCTGCTCAGCCGGCCAATCCAGCGCCTGAGCGCCGCGGCCGAGCGCCTGAGCCTGGACCTCGACAGCCCACCGCTGAACGAGTCCGGCCCACGGGAGGCGCGGCAAGCGGCATCGACCTTCAACCTGATGCAAAAGCGCATCCGCGAACAGGTCACCCAGCGTGCCCGCATGCTGGGCGCCGTGTCCCACGACCTGCGCACGCCGCTGTCACGGCTCAAGCTGCGCCTGGAACAGATCGAAGACACCAAGCTGCAGGGCCAGATGCGCCAGGACCTGGACGACATGATCGGCATGCTCGACGCCACCCTGAGCTACCTGCACGAGCAACGCACCAGCGAAACCCGGCATTGGCTGGATGTGCAGGCGCTGGTGGAATCCCTGAGTGAAAACGCCCAGGACCGCGGCTCCGATGTGCAATGCAGTGGTGAGTGCGCGCCGCTGCAAGTGCAACCGATGGCCCTGCGTTCGTGCCTGAACAACCTGATCGATAACGCCCTGCGGTACGCCGGCACCGCGCGCATCGAACTCGCGGACACTCCGCAGGCGCTGGTGGTGAAAGTGATCGACCACGGCCCGGGCATTGCGGCGGATAAACGCGAGGCGGTGTTTGAACCGTTTTATCGGCTGGAAGGCTCGCGCAACCGCAATTCCGGTGGCGTGGGGTTGGGCATGACGATTTCCAAGGAAGCCGTGGAACGCCTCGGTGGACGGCTGAGCCTGGAGGAAACTCCGGGCGGCGGCCTTACCGCCGTAATGTGGCTGCCAAGGGCGTAGGAATGGTTCCTGCGCCCTGCAGGAACCATTACTGCCCGGTTTTATCTTCCCGCCGCACCTGAGCCTGGGTGGCACTCCAGTCCGTCAACAAGCTATACGCCACCGCCAACAATGTCGGGCCGATAAACAGGCCGATAAAGCCGAACGCAATCAACCCGCCAAACACCCCCAGCAACACGATCACCAGCGGCAGGTTGCCGCCACGGCTGATCAGGTAGGGCTTGAGCACGTTGTCGACGCCGCTGATGATGAACGTGCCCCATACACCGAGGAACACCGCATAGGTGTAGTCGCCCTTCCAGGCGAGCCAGGCGGTGGCCGGAATCCAGATCAGCGGCGGGCCCATCGGAATCAGGCTGAGCAGGAAGGTCACGATCCCCAGCACCAAAGCCCCCGGAACACCGGCAATCCAGAAGCCGATCAGCGCCAGCAAGGCCTGGGCGGCAGCGGTGCCGATCACACCGTTGACCACCCGCTGCACCGTACCCGCGACCAGTTCGATGTAATAACCCGCCCGGTCGCCGATCAACCGCTCCAGCAAGCGATGCACAAACATCGCCAGGCGCGGCCCGTCACGGTAGAAAAAGAACACGAACACCAGGCTCAGGGTCAGTTCCAGGATGCCGCCGCCGATCTGCGCACTGCGGGCCAGCAACCAGTTGCCGACCTGTCCCAGGTACGGTTTCAACGTGACCATCAGTGCCGCGCCCTGCTGGTCGATGCTGTCCCACATCGCCACCAATCGTTCGCCGACAAAGGGAATGGAGCCGAGCCAGGTGGGCGCCGCAGGCAAGCCATCCACCTGGATATCCTTGATCAGGCCCACGGCATCGCGCACATGGTCGGCCAGGTTGAACCCCAGCCAAACCAGCGGCAACGCCACCAATAGCATCCAGACCAGGGTCAGGATCCCGGCGGCCAGCGATTCGCGACCGCCCAGCCAGCGGGTGAGCAAGCGCATCACCGGCCAACTGGCAAACGCCAGTACCGCGCCCCAGAACAGCGCCGACCAGAACGGCGCCATCACCCAGAAGCTGGCACCAAACAACACCAGCAGCAGGATCTGCACCAGCAGGCGATCGTTATTGAGCATGTGGTTTCTCGAAAAGAAGTCTGTAAGAGGAAGAGCTTAGGCGAACGGCGCGGGTCCGTTCGCCCTGGAACGGTCAGCGTATCAGATGCAGGTGCAAACCCTTGGCTTCGGTGGTGCCGGTTTCCAGGCGCGCCGCACGTACGCCCTGATCGATCAAGCCCTGGCGCCATGCCTCGGCGGTGGGCCCGGTCAAACTGACCCGCAACGTGGCATCCAGGTTCAATCCGCGGGAAATAAGGGTGAGCCAGGTGGCGTCAGGCTCGGCGCCCAGCTTGGGAAAATCCAGCTCGCCAGTGCTTTTCAGTTCCCGCAGCAGCGTAGCGGAGGTCGGCAGCAAATCGCCCAACGGTGCGCTGGCGTCCATCTGTTCCACGTGCAGGTACGCCCGTCGATTGCCCCGGGTGATGCCGTACAACGCGACCAGGGAGTTGTCCTGCGGGGCCGCCAGGCGCAGCAGCAGGTATTCCTGCTGGCCATCGGCGCCCACCAGCTTGGCATTGCCGAACACTTCATTGGCCCACAGGCTGCTTTCGCCGCAATCACGGGCCTGGCACCAGAACAGCAGTTGCGCGCCCTGGGCCTGCAAGGCTTCACGGGTGGCGGTAAAGGCGGCGCTGGAGGTGTGCTCGGCAGGCAGTTCGTAGGTGATGGCAGTGGCTTGGCCGCGGGCGGTGGCCTGGCCTTCATAGCGCAGCTGGCCGCTGATCTTGCGGATCGAGCCCAGCGGGTAGATACGTTCTTTCTCTTCGGCGGGACGGTAGTCGACGATCTGCGCGTCGACCTGACGGGCCACGGCGGGCAAGTCCTGGCTACCCGGTACGTCGGCGGCAAACACCAGCGGGCTGAAACAGCACAGCCCCAGAACACGGAAAAATCCCTTCGGCATACTCATCGGATCGGCGCGCCCTGGCCATTGGGGTGCGCTGCGGTGTTGAGATCGTTCATGGTTGACTCCCTTTCGATCCGCCCAGCCTCGGCAGTTGACCCCGCCAAGTCAAGGCGTGGAGAAGAACCGATTGAAACAGTCTGCAACAAGGGTAGCGCCTGGCTCGTCATTCAGGTGCAAATGATGGCCACCGGGCAAGGTAGTCACCTGGAACGTAAGCCCGGAAAGCAATTCGGAATGTTTCGCCAACATGCCGTCTTCGGCGACCACCAACTGTGTCGGACAGCCGACTCGGCGCACGAAGGCCATCGCCTGTTCTTCTGTCAGGCGCATGGGGGAGGCCAGGGTCAGGCGGCTGTCGCTGCGCCAGGTGTAACCACCCGGCACGGGCATCAAGCCACGCTGGGCCAGCAGTTCGGCGGCTTCACGACTGACTGCCACCACGCCTTTCATCCGCGCTTCCACCGCGCGATCAAGGGTGCTGTACACCGGCTTGCGCTTGTCCTGCAGGTTCATTTGCGCCTGCAACGCCATGCCGAGGCGTTCGGCGGCGTTGTCTGCGGTGCCGGTCGGCGGGATCACGCCATCAATCAATCCCAGGTGCGTCACCCGCTCCGGCAAGGCGCCGGCCAACACCAGGGAAACGATGGCGCCGAGGGAGTGGCCAAGTAATGCAAAACGTTTCCACCCGAGTTGTTCGGCGACTTGCAGCACGTCGTGGACGTAATCCCACAGGGAATAACCGGCGCCAGCGGGTCGATGGGCCGAGTGACCATGGCCGGCCATGTCCAGGGCGACGATGCGCAGCCCATCGAGTTTCGGTGCCAGGCGGGCAAAGCTGTTGGCGTTGTCCAGCCAGCCATGCAGGGCAATCACGGGCAAACCGTCTTCAGGGCCGAACAGATGCGCCGCCAACTCGATGTGCGGCAGCGCCAGGCGGACTTCTTCGACGGGCGCAGTCATGCGCAACTGCGCTCGCGCTGGCGAGCTTCCCAACGGGCAAACAGGTTCTTGATCAAAGTGGCGGTGTCCTGTGGGCGTTCAAGGGGAAACATGTGGCCACCGGGCATGGTCAGCATTTCGCCCATGGGCATGCGCCCCACGCCGCTGGCATGGTGACGCATCACCACCCGGCTCTGGCGACCACGCACCACCGCCAGCGGCACTTTCAGTTGCCGGGCCTGGCCGGGGCTGGTGTGGGGCACGCCGCGGTAGATGCTGATTTCGGTGGCCGGATCAAAGCGCAGGCGCAGGCGATCACCCACCGGTTCCAGGCCGTGTTGCAGGTAGGCATCAAAACAGTCGGGATCAAAGCCGCGAAACAAGGTCTTGCCGGCGAAGTACTGGCGCGCAGCCGCCAGGTCGGCGAACTCTTCACGACGGCCCAGGGTGCGCCCCGCCGGGGTCAGCCGGTCGATAAAGCCGAAACGCTTGGCCGCGCGGATCACCCAGCGATCGGCCAGGGTCAGTACCGGCGAATCCAGCATCACCACCCCGCGATACAGCTGCGGGCTACGCATGGCCGCATGCAGGTGCAGCACACCACCCAACGAATGGCCCACGCCCCACACCGGCTCCGGTTGTTGCTCAAGGTGGTGGATCAGTTCGTCCACCAGGTTCTGCCAATTGTCATCCACTGGAAACCGGGGGTCGTGACCGTGCTGCGGCAAATGCGCGACGGCGTACTCCGGGGCCAGGGCGGCAAACAATTTGCCGTAGGTCGCCGAAGGAAAGCCATTGGCGTGAGCGAAAAACACGTGCTGCGACATACCTGATCCATCACCGTAAACAGAGTGTTGATTCTCCCCAGACCCGGCAGTCACGGCAATGACTGTAACTGCCAGGAATGATGACACTCACGCCACGCCTATCGGGCCGGCGGCTTCTCCCCCAGCGGTACCACGGCCATGGTCAGGCGCGATACACAGCTGGCCTTGCCTTCATCACTGGTCAGGCGAATGTCCCATACGTGGGTGGTGCGTCCGATGTGAATAGGCTTGGCCACCGCCGTCACCCGCCCGCTGCGCAGGCCGCGCAGGTGGTTGGCGTTGATTTCCAGGCCAACGCAATAGAACTTGCTGGCGTCGATGCACAGGTAACTGGCCATGGAGCCCACGGTTTCCGCGAGTACCACCGACGCGCCGCCGTGCAGCAGGCCGTAGGGTTGATGGGTGCGGTGGTCGATCACCATGCTGGCTGTCAGGGACTCGTCGTCAAAACGTTCAAAGCGGATATCCAGTACTTCACCGATGGTGTTTTTCTGAATCGCATTCAGTTGCTCGATATTCGGTTGGGTGCGCCACAGGCTCATTGATCGGTCCTTATTGGTTTTATGTCAGTGCTCAATCCTGCCACAGCACGGCTTCGGAGCGCTCGCTCCAGGCCAGGAACTGCGACCCGTAGGCTGATTCAATCACGTTGCGCTTGATCTTCAAGGTCGGCGTGAGAAAACCGTTTTCCACCGCCCAACTGTCTTTCACCACCACCAGTTGGCGCAAGCGCTCATGTTTATCGAGCACTTGGTTGACCTCTTCCAGCAAGCGTTCAAGGCTGCCCTGCAAAGCCTGGCGCCCAGCGCCTGCGGCATCTTGCAGACCCACGGCAGATAACACGCACAGGCCCATGGGCGCACTCAAGCCATCGCCCACCACGCACACCTGCTCGATGCGTGCATGTTCGGCCAGGCGGTTTTCAATCGGCGCCGGGGCCACGTATTTGCCTTTGCTGGTCTTGAAGATTTCCTTGAGCCGCCCGGTCAACCGCAGGCGGCCATCGGTGCCCTGCTCGCCCTTGTCGCCGGTGCGCAGGAAGCCGTCGGCGGTGAGGGTCTCGGCAGTTTTTGCCGGGTCCTTGTAATAACCGAGCATGGTCGCGCCGCTGCGTACCTGGACTTCGCCGTCGTCACCAATGCGCACTTCGACGTCCGGGCATGGCGGGCCGATCCAGCCGAGTTTCTGCTGGCCGGGGCGGCACACGTGGGAATAGCCGCAGCTTTCGGTCATGCCATAGACCTCCAGCACATCCAGGCCCAGCCGGCGATACCAGACCAACAGTGCTTCGGGCACGGGGGCTGCGCCGGAGATCGCCACGCGCACAGCGTCCAGGCCCAACCCGGCGAGTACTTTGTGGCCGACCCGCTTGCCGATGAAGGGCAGGCTCAGCAAGGTATCGAGGCGGCTTGCGGGGATTTTGCTATAGACGCCCATCTGGAATTTGGTCCAGATCCGCGGTACGCCGAACAGCGCTGTTGGCCTCGCCCGTTTGAGGTCTGTCAGAAAAGTGTCGAGGCTCTCGGCGAAAAATACTGTCTGTCCGGTGTAGATCGAGGCCATCTCCACGAACATGCGTTCGGCGACGTGGCACAGCGGCAGGTAGGACAGCAGGCGGTCGCCCTCCCCCAGGCCGAACAGTTCAGTGCCGCGGATGGCCGCGAAGGCCAGCGCGCCGAAGCTGTGCATCACGCCCTTGGGCAGGCCGGTGGTGCCGGAGGTGTAGATGATGGTGGCTAGATCGGATGCTGCGGGCGCGGGGTTGTCCTGAATGGGTGAGCAGGCTTGCAGGTCGGCCCAGGTGAAATCGAATTCGCCATCGGGGCACAGCGGCAGGCTGATGGTGGGCAGGTCGGCCTTTACTCCGGCGGACATGGCGGGCCAGTCGTCCAGTTTGCCGATAAATGCCAGTGCGGCTTCGGAATGCTCGAGTACGTGGGCGACGGAGTCGGCGGTGAGGTTGGGGTAGAGCGGGACCGAGACGTGGCCGGCCATCCAGATGGCGAGGTCGGCGATGATCCAGTGGGCGCAGTTTTTCGAGATCAGGGCGATGTGGGAGCCCACTGGCAGGTCGCGGGCTCGCAGCCAGTGGGCGGCGCAGCGGGCCTGTTGACCGGCTTCGGCCCAGGTGAGGGTTTGGACCTCGCCGCCCTTGATGGGCTGAACCAGGAATCGTTGCCGTGGGTGGCGGGCTTCGCGGTCGAAGAAGACTTGCAGCGGCAAACGAATAGCGACAGACATGGACGCGCTCCTTTGTGTTCCGATGGTAGCCAACCAAGCACTTGCTTGGCTGACTATTTCATGGGAGCGCGGGGGGTGCAAGTTCTGCTGTTTGGGGGTATATCCGTTATTTGGGTGATGGCTGAAATGGGTTCCGCTCTTACAGCGGCT